>JAOPWF010000195.1 GCA_025965815.1 Mycobacterium sp. | reverse complement strand
GGTGGGGGCGGACCCGACACGGTCGCTTCGAGGGCAGCCAGCGTGAGCTTGTCCACGCGCAGGGCACGCGCCGCAGGGTGCCGCCGAAGCCGCTCGATCAGCTCGGACTTGCCGAACAGCAGGCCCGCCTGAGGACCGCCGAGGAGCTTGTCACCGCTCGCGGTGACGAGGTCCGCGCCGTCACGCAGCACCGTCGTCGCGTCTGGCTCGTCCGGCAGCACCGGATGGGGAGCCAGCAGCCCGGAGCCGATGTCGACGACCAGCGGCACGTCGAGCTTTGCCAACTCAGCAACCCCGACCGCCGAGGTGAACCCGGTGACGTGGAAGTTCGACGGGTGCACCTTGAGCACAAAGCCGGTGTCCGGCCCGATCGCCTCGGCGTAATCGTGGATGCTCGTGCGGTTGGTCGTACCGACCTCGCGGAGCCGGGAACCCGTGGACTCCAGCAGCTCGGGGATGCGGAATCCGTCGCCGATCTCGACCAGCTCACCCCGGCTGAGCACTATTTCCTTGCCGGGAGCCAAGGTCATGGCGGTCAGCAGCAGTGCGGCGGCGTTGTTGTTCACCAAGTGCACTCCGCCCGCGGCCGGTACCGCCCGGGACAGTGCGGCCAGCGCGCCCCGGCCACGGCGGGCGCGGCGACCGGTCGCCAGGTCGAACTCGACGTCGGTGGCGCCGCCCGCGGTCACCACCGCGTCCAGCGCGGCCTGCGACAGCGGGGCGCGGCCGAGGTTCGTGTGCACGACGACGCCGGTGGCGTTCACCACAGACCGAAGGCTCGCCGCGGTGAGCGGCAGCGCGGCGACGGCCTCCTCGACGACCTGCTCGGGCTCGATGTCCCCGACGCGCGCCCGCTGCTGTGCTTCGGCGACAACAGACTTCACCAGTGCGCGGCCCAGCACCCGCTCGGCCTCGGCGAGGCGTGGATCGGCGAGCAGCACGTCGGTGCGGGGCACGCCGCGGCGCGGATCACCCATGTCAGGGCCTGGGAGCGTGGCGGAGGCGGACGGGAATCGAACCCGCCAGCGACAGGACCTGCCGCTCGACGATTTTGAAGACCGTGCCGGTCACCAGACCGGAGACGCCTCCCTGGACCATGACGACCATCATTACAACCCTTCCTGTGTTGGGGCCAGCCGGTAGGGGCAGCATGGAGGCCATGGCGTACCGACTGACCCAGTTCGCCCACGGGGGCGGCTGCGCGTGCAAGATTCCGCCCGGCGAGCTCGAGGACGTGGTTCGCGGACTGACCAGTGCCGAGCCGCGGAATCCGGTCGGAGAGTTGCTGGTGGGGCTCGAGGACGGTGACGACGCCGCCGCGGTGCGGATCGAAGGCGGCATCGCGCTGATCGCTACGACGGACTTCTTCACCCCGGTGGTGGACGACGCATACGACTGGGGCCGGATCGCCGCCACGAACGCGCTGTCCGACGTCTACGCAATGGGCGGGTGGCCCGTGGTCGCGGTCAACCTGCTGGGGTGGCCGCGGGAGGTGCTGCCGTTCGAGCTGGCGGCCGAGACGCTGCGCGGTGGGCTGGACGTGTGCAGCGTCGCGGGCTGCCATCTCGCGGGCGGGCACAGCGTGGACGACCCGGAGCCCAAGTACGGGCTGGCGGTGACCGGAATCGCGGACCCGGATCGGTTGCTGCGCAACAACTCCGGCAAACCCGGTACGCCGTTGTCGCTGACCAAGCCGCTCGGCATCGGCGTACTCAACAGCCGGCACAAGGCCACCGGCGAGCGCTTCCCGGAGGCGATCGAAGTTATGACCACGCTCAACGCCGCGGCCGCCAAGGCGGCGCTGGCGGCGGCCGTGGAATGCGCGACAGACATCACCGGTTTCGGGCTGCTGGGGCACCTGCACAAGCTGGCACGGGCCAGTGGCGTCACGGCGGTGATCGACTCGACTGCGGTGTCCTATGTGGACGGGGCACGGGAGGCTCTAGCGGCTGGCTACGTCAGCGGGGGCACACGGCGCAACCTCGACTGGGTGGTTCCGCACATCGACCTGTCCGCGGTCGACGAGCAGGAGGCACTCCTGCTCGCCGACGCCCAGACCTCCGGCGGGCTTCTGATCGCGGGGGAGATCCCGGGCGCGCCGGTCATAGGAGAGCTCGTGCCCCGCGAGGAGCACACGGTTGTGGTGCGCTAAGGGCGGTGGCGGTTCTGAGCCACTAATCGGCAGAATTTGCACCTCTCGACTGCGAGTCTGAGGTCACTTCTTGCCGAAGGCGAGAGCGACGTTGTGCCCGCCGAATCCGAATGAATTGCTGATCGCGTACTCGTAGTTGCCCGGACGGGGTTCTCCTGCGACCACGTCCAGGTCGATCTCGGGGTCGAGATTGCGCAGGTTGAGCGTCGGCGGCACGATTCCGTCCCGCAGTGCCAGCACGGTAAGGATGGCCTCCGAGGCGCCTGACGCGCCGACCGAGTGCCCGAGTGCGGACTTGGGTGCATACACCGCCGCTGAGTTGCCGATGGCCCGGTTGATGGCGTTGGCCTCGGCCACGTCGCCCACCGTGGTGCCGGTGGCGTGCGCGTTGACGTGGTCGATGTCGGCGGGGGTGAGGCCGGCGAGTTGGATCGCGCGCGTCATGGCGTGCGC
>JAOPWF010000097.1 GCA_025965815.1 Mycobacterium sp. | reverse complement strand
TTCCCATGTGGCCCAAGCGATCCACGAGCTCATCACGCAACGCGACCTTCTCCGTCACTCGTCCCCGTACTCAACCACCTAGCGACGCCTCGGATTGCACCCATGACGGATCGGGGCTGCCGGACCGTGGGAGGTTCTTATCAAGCCCGCGACTGCACGGCGCAATTGTGCAATCTCCCAGTGACAAGCGAAATTTCAACACTCCGTCAACGCGCCCTCGTCACCGTCAGTCGCTAAGCTACGGCTGCACGTTGACTAATCCTCGGCCCGATGCACGGAGAATTGGCGGGCGCATGGGGTCGGGCTACTTCCCGCATTGGTTGGGCGATCGACCTGCCCATTGCCACTGGCTGAGAAGCCCTGCCCATTACGAGTGGGTGAGAAAAGGGAGAACGCATATGCGCGAGGCAACCGTCACGCCCGTGGCAGTCATAGGCATGGCCTGCCGACTTCCCGGGGGGATTGATTCCCCGCAACGTCTGTGGGACGCCTTCGTGGGCGGTGACGACCTCGTCGGCGAGATACCCGCGGACCGATGGGACGCCGACCTCTACTACGACCCCGAGCCCGGCGTCCCCGGTCGGTCGATAACGCGGTGGGGGGCCTTCCTGGACGACGTCGGAGGCTTTGACTCCGACTTCTTCGGTATGACCGAGCGGGAGGCCATCGCGATCGACCCGCAGCACCGCTTGCTGTTGGAGGCGTCCTGGGATGCGTTCGAACATGCCGGCCTCGACCCGGCGGCCGTTGCCGGTTCACAGACCGGCGTGTTCGTCGGGTTGACGCACGGCGACTACGAACTGTTGGCCGCGGGTAGTGACGCCGTCGAGGGGCCGTACGGGTTCAGCGGCACCAGCAACAGCTTTGCGTCGGGTCGGGTGTCCTACGCCCTGGGGCTTCACGGTCCCGCCGTGACAGTGGACACGGCGTGTTCGTCCGGTTTGATGGCCGTGCACCAGGCGTGCCGCAGCCTGGACGACGGGGAGAGCGACCTCGCCCTGGCAGGTGGTGTCGCCGTGGCGCTCGAACCGCGCAAGTCCATTGCCGGATCGCTGCAGGGGATGCTGTCGCCCACTGGGCGCTGTCATGCCTTCGACGTCGCGGCCGACGGGTTCGTGTCGGGCGAGGGCTGCGTGGTGCTACTGCTCAAGCGGTTGCCGGATGCGGTACGGGATGGCGATCGGATCCTGGCCGTCGTGCGTGGCACCGCCGCCAATCAGGACGGCAGTACCGTCAACATTGCGACGCCGTCGGAGGCGGCGCAGATCGCGGTTTATCAGGCGGCGTTGGCCGCGGCCGGCGTGAGCCCGTCCACGGTCGGCATGGTCGAGGCGCACGGCACTGGCACTCCGGTCGGAGACCCGATCGAGTATGCGAGCCTGGCCGCGGTGTACGGAATCGACGGTCCCTGTGCCCTGGGATCGGCGAAGACGAACTTCGGACACCTCCAGTCGACCTCCGGACCGCTGGGGCTGATGAAGGCGATCCTCGCGCTGCAGCATGGCGTGGTTCCGCAGAACCTGCACTTCACCCGTCTTCCCGATGGGCTTGCCGAGATCAAGACGGAGCTCTTCGTGCCGCAGACCAGCACGTCCTGGCCCACCAACGGGCATGAGCCACGGCGCGCCGCGGTGTCGTCGTACGGCATGTCGGGCACGAACGTGCACGCCATCCTCGAACAGGCACCCGAACCAGCACCACATGATCAGGCAACCGAATCCGCGCCGGCAATGGCGCCGCAGCTGCTGTTTCCGCTGTCGGCCACGTCCGCCGACGAACTGCGCGTGACGTCTCGCCGGCTGGCGGAGTGGGTGGAAGAGCACGACATAGCTCTCTCGGATCTGGCCTACACCCTCGCGCGGCGCCGCGCGCACCGGCCGGTGCGGACGGCGGTGGCGGCAAGCAGCCTCGACGAGTTGAGTGCGGCTCTGCGCGACGTCGCCGACGACGGCACTCCATACCGCCCCGCCGTCGGGCAGGACGACCGGGGGCCGGTGTGGGTGTTCTCGGGGCAAGGGTCGCAGTGGCCCAGAATGGGCGCCGGGCTGCTCGCGACGGAGCCGGTGTTCGCCGCGACCATCGCGGCGATGGAGCCGGTGATCGCCAGCGAATCAGGGTTCTCGGTGACCGAAGCGATGTCGGCACCTCAGACAGTGACGGGTATCGACCGGGTCCAGCCGACGCTGTTTGCGATGCAGGTCGCGCTGGCCACGACGATGACGTCGTACGGGGTGCGGCCGGGCGCGGTCATCGGGCATTCCCTCGGTGAGGCGGCGGCAGCCGTCGTCGCGGGAGCGCTGTCGCTCGACGACGGCCTGCGCGTCATCTGCCGCCGGTCGCGATTGATGTCCCGCATCGCGGGCAGTGGCGCCATGGCGTCGGTGGAACTTCCTGGCCAACAAGTGCTTTCGGAACTCTCGATTCGCGGGATGAGCGATGTCGCCCTCTCCGTGGTCGCGTCACCCACGTCGACGGTCGTCGGTGGTGCCACCCAGACGATCCGCGACCTGGTGGCAATCTGGGAGCAGAAAGACGTGATGGCGCGCGAGGTGGCCGTGGATGTCGCCTCGCATTCGCCTCAGGTGGATCCGATCCTCGACGAGTTGCTCGAGGTCCTGGCGGACCTCGAGCCGATGGCACCGGAGATCCCGTATTACTCCGCGACCCTGTGGGACCCCCGTGATCGGCCGACATGGACCGCCGATTACTGGGCGGACAACCTGCGTTACACGGTGCGGTTCGCCGCAGCCGTGCAGGCGGCACTGGAGGACGGGTACCGGGTCTTCGGGGAGCTCTCGCCACATCCGCTGCTCACCCACGCCGTCGAGCAGAACGCCAGCAGTCTCGAGATGCCGATCGCCGCTCTGGCCGCCGTGCGGCGCGAGCAGGAGCTGCCGTTCGGTTTGCGCAGCTTCGTCGCAGACGTGCACAGCGCGGGCGCCGCGGTGGACTTCGCCACGCAGTACCCCGGTGGGCGCCTGGTGGACGCACCTCTGCCGACCTGGAGTCACCGCGACCTGATGCTGAGCCGCGAGACCCAGGATCACCAACCGCACGGCGCCTCAGTCCTGGCCGTTCACCCATTGCTCGGGGCGCATGTCCACCTGATGGAGGAACCGGAGCGCCACGTGTGGCAGGGCGAGGTCGGCACCAAGGCGCATCCATGGCTCGGCGACCATCAGATTCACAACGTGGCCGCGCTCCCCGGTGCCGCCTACTGTGAAATGGCGTTGGCCGCGGCCCGCACGACCCTGGGCGAGACGTCCGAAGTCCGCGACATCCGGTTCGAGCAGACGCTGTTGCTGGACGACGAGACCGTGGCCTCCGCCGAGGCGTCGGTCGCGGCGCCCGGAATTCTCGACTTCGCGGTCGAGACCCACTCCGACGGCGAGCGCGTCCGTCGGGCCGGCGCGGTCCTCCACGCGGGAGAGGACGGGCAACAGCCCCCCGCCCGCGACATCCCCGCGCTGATCGCGGAACATCCGTCCCGCCTGGACGGCGCCGAGTTGCGAAAGGCGTTCGACAGCGTAGGTATTCAGTACGGTCCGGCATTCTCGGGCCTCACCGCGGTACACATCGCCGACGGCGACGTCACCACCGTGCTCGCCGAAGTCGCGCTGCCTGGCCTCATCCGCTCGCAGCAGGCGGCGTATGGGAGTCACCCCGCCCTGCTCGATGCGTGCTTCCAGTCGGTCATCGTTCACCCCGACGTCCAGAAAGCCGGCGCCCGCGGTCTGCTGTTGCCCGTGGGCGTACGCAGGCTGCGCTGCTACCAGCCGACCCGCAACGCGCACTACTGCCTCACGCGGGTGGCTGCATCCCGAGTCGGCGAATGCGAGGCCGACCTCGACATCTTGGACCAATCCGGAACCGTGCTCATGACCGTCGAGGGCCTGCGGCTCGCCGCCGGGGTCTCGGAGAACGACCGTGCCGACCGTGTGCTGAACGAGCGGCTGCTGACCATCGAGTGGAAGCAGCGCGAACTGCCCGACGCTTCGCAGATCGACGCGGGATCCTGGCTGCTGCTCAATACGTCGGACGCGGCGACTGCGCTGACGACACAGCTGGCCGACGCGTTGAACGTCGCGGGCGCGCACTGCACGACCATGTCCTGGTCACTGGGTGCCGACCAGCAGGTCGATGCCGCACCGCTTCGTTCCCGCCTGGGCGGCAACAATCTCAACGCGTCCAACGGGCACGGGAGTCTGAAGGGTCTCAAAGGCGTCGTCGTGGTGACGGGGCCACCCGACGGCGGCTCGGAAGAACCGTTCGCCCGTCGCGGTCGTGAGTACGTGACGCACCTCGTGGGCATTGTGCGTGAGCTGGCGGAACTCGCCGGCGAGCCGCCCCGGCTCTACGTGGTCACCAGAGATGCTGCGAGCGTCCAGGCCGGCGACCTCGCCAACCTGGAGCAGGCCGGGCTGCGTGGCCTGATGCGGGTGATCGACTCCGAGCATCCACATCTGAGCGCCACCCAGATCGACGTGGATGACGAGACCGGGGCGCAGCTGTTAGCCCGGCAACTGTTGAGTGGCTCGGAGGAAGACGAGACCGCCTGGCGGAATGGCGATTGGTATACCGCTCGCCTGCGCCCGAGTCCGTTGCGACCGGGCGAACGGCGAACCACCGTCGTCGAGCACGAGCGCGACGGCATGCGCCTGCAGATCCGCACCCCCGGTGACGTGGAATCGTTGGAGTTCGCTGTGTTCGACCGCGTTCCGCCGGGACTGGGGCAGATCGAGGTCGCGGTGACCGCGTCGAGCGTCAACTTCGCGGATGTCCTCGTCGCCTTCGGTCGGTACCCGACCTTCGAGGGCTACCGACAGCAGTTGGGCATTGATTTCGCCGGCGTGGTGACCGCGGTTGGGCCGGACGTCACCGGGCATCGGGTCGGCGACCACGTCGGCGGCATGTCCGCCAACGGCTGCTGGAGCACTTTCGTGACGTGCGACGCCCGCCTCGCGGTCGCGCTGCCGCCGGAGGTCCCGCTCGAGGAGGCTGCCGCGGTGCCCACCGCTCACGCGACCGCCTGGTACGGCCTGCACGACTTGGCCCGGATCTCGCCGGCCGACAAGGTGTTGATCCACTCCGGGACCGGCGGCGTCGGGCAGGCGGCGATCGCGATCGCCCGTGCCGCGGGGTCCGAGATCTTCGCCACGGCGGGGAGCCCGCAGCGACGACAACTGCTGCGCGACATGGGTATTGAGCATGTCTACGACTCGCGCAGCATCGAGTTCGCCGAACTGATCCGCCGCGACACCGACGGGTACGGCGTCGACGTCGTGCTCAACTCGCTCCCCGGCGCCGCGCAACGCGCGGGGCTGGAACTGCTGGCCTTCGGTGGGCGGTTCGTCGAGATCGGCAAACGCGACATCTACGGCGACACCCGGGTCGGGCTCTTCCCGTTCCGCCGCAACCTGTCCCTGTATGCCGTCGACCTCGCGTTGCTGACTCACAGCCACCCGGAGACTGTCCGGCGTCTGCTGACCACGGTGTACCAACGCACCGCGGACGGCACGCTGCCACTGCCGCAGAGCACTCACTATCCGATTCGCGACGCGGCCACCGCCGTCCGTCTGGTCGGCGGCGCCGGGCATACCGGAAAGGTGGTCCTCGACGTTCCGCACAAGGGACAGAGCAGCGCCGTAGTGCCACCGGAGCAGGCCCGGGTCTTCCGGCCCGACGGCGCCTACATCGTCACCGGCGGCACGGGTGGCCTAGGGCTTTTCCTGGCCGCCGAGATGGCGGCAGCCGGCTGCGGACGGATTGTGCTCAACTCCCGGTCCGCGCCCAACGCGGACGCACAGAAGGCCATCGAGCGGATCCGCGCCACCGGGGCCGACATCCAGGTGGAGCGTGGTGACATCGCCGATCCCGGGACGGCGGACCGCCTGGTGGCGGTGGCAGGAGAATCCGGGCTTCCGGTGCGCGGCGTGCTGCACGCGGCGGCGGTGGTCGATGACGCCACGCTGACCAACGTCACCGATGAACTGGTCGACCGGTGCTGGGCGCCGAAGGTCTACGGCGCGTGGAACATCCACCACGCCACGGCCGCTCAGCCACTGGATTGGTTCTGCTCGTTCTCGTCGGCCGCTGCATTGGTGGGCTCGCCAGGTCAGGGCGCCTACGCCGCGGCCAACAGCTGGCTCGACGCGTTCGCCCACTGGCGCCGGGCCCAGGGGCTTCCGAGCACCGCGATCGCGTGGGGAGCATGGGCTGAGGTCGGCCGCGCAACGGCCCTGGCCGAAGACGCCGGCGTCGCGATCACACCTGCCGAAGGCGCTGCTGCGTTCCAGGCGCTGCTGCGCCACGACCGCACCTACTCCGGCTACGCGCCCATCATGGGAACACCGTGGTTGACGGCCTTCGCACAACGCAGCCCGTTCGCCGAAGCGTTCCAATCCATGGGCCAGAGCCAGACGGACACCGGCAAGTTCCGAGCAGAGCTGAACACGCTGCCCCGCGAGGAATGGCCCAGCACGATTCGGCGTCTGGTATCCGACCAGATCAGCCTGCTGCTGCGTCGCACCATCGATCCGGACCGGCCGTTGTCCGACTATGGCCTGGATTCGCTGGGTAACTTGGAGCTCCGCACCCGCATCGAAACCGAAACGGGAGTGCGCATCAGCCCCACGCACATCACCACGGTCCGTGGCTTGGCGGAACACTTGTGCGACCAGCTGGCGACCGTGGAGGTTGCGCCATCAGCCTCCTGAGAGCAGGCTGCCGAGGTCGACGGGTTCGCCTGAACCGAGGGCGATTTCAATCGAGGAGACAACGTTGCGCGTAGGACCATTGGTAGTCGGAACGCTGGCTGAGTGGGAACCGAGTACCGGTTCGGCCGTCTCGTGGCAACCATCACCTGCGGCTCGCGAGAAGGCGGCGCAGGCCCCGGTGAGCGCCGTGCCGGTCGGCTACATGCAGGCGCAACACATCCGCGGCTACTACGACCAGAAGGCCAAGGGGCTCGATTACTCACGGCTGATGATCGTCAGCTGCGACGCTCCCGGCCGCTGCGACATCCGCGCGATGAGCTACGTCATCAACGCGCATCTTCGGCGGCACGACACGTACCGCAGTTGGTTCGAGTA
>JAOPWF010000082.1 GCA_025965815.1 Mycobacterium sp. | reverse complement strand
TCCGAAGATTCGACCCGGATCTGAACGAGATCCAGTGGCACCAAAAGATATAGCGGAGTACAAGCGCCCGAGCATCAACGCGACACCGCCTCCGCGCATCGTCGCAGGTGGAGGCGTTTCAAGGGGCGTTTCACCCTATAGTCCAATCACCATCCGGTCCAAGCCAAACGGACGGAAAAGCCACACCGATAGATGGAACCGGATGAAGGACAACATGATTCGGACACGCAGCACTTGCGCGTCCGAGCGCGGACGCTTACCTTGGTAAGTGGAGAACCGGGTCGGGTGCGTCAGACACCGCCGGGAAGCACCAGATCACCTGGGCTGAGAAGTGCAGCGGGGTACCGGGTGGCGTGATTGAGACACCGGCACATGTGAGTTCGCCCATGTCCCGTGATCTCTCCGGAGGCCCGCAGTGTCTGTCACCAACTACCCCACTCATCGCGCCCGCGTCGCCGTTCTGACGCGCTACCGCGATGCCGACGACCCCGAGTTGGCGACGGCCCGCGTCCAGATGCACGAAGAGCGGTTTGTCGCCGCCGTCGAGCGCGCTCTCGCCTCGGCTCCCCCGATCACGCCGCAAGTCCGTGACCGGGTCATCGCGCTGCTCGCACCCAGAACGCCCAGCAGCAGCGCATCCACCGCCGCGTACGCGGCACACCCAAAGGAAGGCAGTACCAGCATGACCAGCAACATCGTGATCGCCGTCGAGGATCTCAAGGAAGCCGACCTCCTGGAGGCCAAGGCGAAGAAGAGCACCAACCCGGACGAGGCGTCTGGGCTGATCATGGTCGCCAACCACCTCCGGACTCCACCGGACTTCCCAGTGCACGACGGCCCCCGCACCGAGGACAACGCCGAAGGTCGGGAAGTGCTGGAGGAGTTCGGCGTCATCACGCCGCGCACCCCCGAAGACGACTGGTGGAAGACGCTGCCCGTCCGCCTGATTCACGACCAGGGCGGCGGTCTAAGTGCCCAACGAAGCGGTCAGATATTCGTGCCAGTGCCGCGTCCAACGAAAAGTTACAAGGAGCTCAACGCCGAGGGCGTGTCAGACCAAGACGAGGTCCACCGTTTCCGGGCAGTTCCGAGCAGCCTGGTTGCGCCAGGGTCTCGACGACGGCGGTGATGCGGGTGCCACGTCCGGGCGCGGTGTCGATAACGAGGTGCCCGCCGGTGGCTGACAGACGGTCGGTCATATTGGTCAGCCCGATGCCGGTGGTCGCGGGGTCGAATCCGCGGCCGGTGTCGCTGATCGTGAGCGTAAGCGTGCGGTCGTCGGCATGGGCCGTGATCGTGACCGTGGTGCCGGGGCCGCCGTGTTTGGTGGCATTCTGCAGCGCTTCGCTGCAGCAGAAATAGAGGGCGGCCTCGATCCAAGCGGGGTAGCGGCCGAGGCCCGGCAGGTTCAGCCGCACGGGGACCGAGGCGCGGGCGGCGACCGCCGGCAAGGCTTGGGCCAGACCGCCACTGACGAGCAGCGGGGGGTAAATACCGTGGGCGAGTCTGCGGATCTCGGCGATCGCGGTCTCTACCAGCCCGGACGCCTCGACGAGCAGCGGCTGACATCGGTCGTGTTCGGCTGTGCGAGCGAGTTGGATGAGCACCGCCAGAGCGACGAGGTGTTGTTGGGCGCCGTCATGCAGGTCACGTTCGAGGCGGCGCCGTTCCTCGTCAGCGGCGGTGATCAGCCGGCTACGTGACGCCGCGAGTTGGGCGGCGCGCTCGGCGAGCATGTTCTCCGACACTCGCAGCGCCGCGGCGTTGTTCCACACAATCACCAGGATGTGAAAGGCATTGATCGGCAGTGCTGTCATGATGAATGCAGTCTCGATCCAGCGCGCTTGCCCGGCCAGGTGTGAAACATTCTGAAAGCGTGCTAGTGCACCCAGAGCCAGTACACAGCCGGCGGTAATCACGGCGAAAACCAGCCCTCGCTGCCAGCGGACGTAGGGCTCGGCGAAAACGACGGGCAACAGGGCCACGAGCACCATAACCGGCATCAGGGCCGTTTCGATGAACGTAAGGAGCAAAGCGCTGGCCCAGTAACCGATACAAGCCAGCGTGATCGATTGCTGATATCTACTGTGTCGCGCCAGGCGCAGCGCGGCGGCCAGCACGACACATTGCGCGGCGCAGACCGCGACGATGGCCAGCAACCAGGGGGATCGCAGCACCCATGTGTACTCCCAAAGCGGCAGCAAGATGCCAGCACCGAAGAACATGGCCAGGTGAAAAGTAAGGAACAGCTGAAAGCGTTCCGCCGCAAAGCGGTGAATGAGGTCGTGACCTAACAAAGACGAAGACCGGACCGCCGCGAGAATGAGGACCTGCGGCACGCGCCAGTAGGGCACCGATCCGGCGGCCGTCGTGGGCGTCAGTCGGCTGCTCGCCATAACCGGGTCAGCAGATCTGGACTCAGGTGTTCTTTGTGCAGGTAGGCCGCAGCGCCGCAATCGGCGGCCCCAGCGGGAAGGTCCTCGACGTCGTAGGTTGACATCAGCAGGACCATCAAATCTGGATGTGCGGCGCGGATTCGCCGCGTGGCTTCGATGCCACCCATGCCTGGCATGTGAATATCCATCAACACGATCCCAACTCCATCGTCCGGAATGAGTTCGATCGCGGATTCACCAGTCTCGCATTCGCCGGCCATGACGAATCTCTCCATGGCAGCCAGCGTGGCGGCCGTAGCCAGCCGAAAACTGGCCTGGTCGTCGACGACCCAGACTCGCACCCGCTCGTCCGCCACCTTGGAATGATGCGGGGCCGATTTGCCGCACACCATGGTGTACACACCACACTTTCCACGGTGTACACACCACACTTTTAAGCCGAGGTGCGGTCGTCGAGGAACATCAGCACAGCCTTGACCCGCCGATCAACCGAGTCGTCGATGGTCAAGGCAAGCTTGGCGAAAATCGAATTGATATGCTTTTCCACCGCCCGCTGAGACAGCACAAGCCGTTGCGCCACGCTGCGGTTGCTGAAGCCGGTTGCCAATTCGGCGAGTACCTCGCGTTCTCTGGGGGTCAATCGGCTGAGGATTGCGGCGGAGCTCGGCTGGGCGAGCAGCGCCTCCACCACCAGCGGATCGAGCACCGTCCCGCCAGCCGCGACTTGGTGCACCGCCTCGCTGAGTTCGTCGAAATGCGAAACACGTTCCTTCAACAGATACCCGCGGGCCGCCGTACCCCCGTCCAGCAACCCCGCCGCGTAGCGCGGATCCGCGTATTGCGACAACACGATCACCCCGGTGTCCGGATGCGCCGTGCGCATCCACCGGGCCAACCGAATGCCTTCATCGGTCGACGTCGGTGGCATCCGTACGTCGGTGACCAGCATCGTCGGTTGATGCTTTTCGACGAGTTCGACTGTGGAGTCGTAATCCTCGGCGACACCAACGACGGTCACATCGGCGTCGGTCGACAACGCCCGGCAAACGCTGTCTCGCACCAGCAGGCAATCCTCGGCAATGACGACCGAAACGCGACCACTCACCTTGATGCCGTCCTTAACCCGGTCGCTCATGGTCACTCAATCACGATCGCTACTCGAAGCCGTCAGGGTTGACCATTGAAATCATCCGCGCCTCGGCGCCGGTCCGCTAGGGTAGTGCACTACCTAAATTTGGTGACGCCAACCCACCACGGCTGCGGGGCGGCCTGCGGCGCTCGACGGTTGCGAAAGTAATCGATGACCGGTCGAAAGTGTCGACTGGAGTCGCAGCCGCCGACCGTACCTTCTGGTGCATCGACGGGCCGCCGTCAGCTGGGCGCGTAGGCCGCGGGGTCTGCGGGTGATGCGTACTACGCCGCACCGCCATGGCTACGATCCCACCCCCGTCGACCGCAAGTTCACCGGCGCGCGCCGCAACCGGACGCGTGGCCTTAAACCTTGAATTAGACCCGTCGTTCTATAACGCACCGCTGCAATGTTGCCGGCGCGGAAGCCGTCGATTCGGGCCGCCGCGTTTTTCGATATCAGCGGGCCAGACATGGTGACCGGAGATGATGAGCATGTCCTTGCGGTGACCACGCACCACGACCTGTCGCCTGTAGCGAGGCAATCACCTTTGTCAGTTGCATGTTGACTGCTGTGGGCAGCGTAAAAGAGTCGCCATTCGGCAGTCACGCCGAGCTCCCCGGCAGTGTCTTTAAGCGCGCTGTGCATCATGGTGGCGTTGGAAACCAAGAGCAACCCTCTCGGGGCATCTACCGTCGATGCGGCAGCTTCGGTACTTGGGGGTCCCGTGGCTGTATTGGGATGCCGGCATCCTTCAAGATCGCCAGTACAGCGTTGCGGCCCAGTGCGAGCGTCACAGCCAAGCGCCGACTCGGCATCCCGTTGAGGTAGTTGGCGTGTCTCCCCGTGCCTTGACCACGACTGTGGTGGGTGATCATTACGGGTCGTCAGCTCGGGCACCCGCCCCGGCATTCACGTCCTGGTGTCTGACCGAAGTTTGCCACGCCCGGGCGTGTCGAGCGCCGCGCACCGAGGATGAGCATCCTGGCGCGACGCTCGGCCAGGCCGGCAGGTACGCACCACATTCGACACTGATGCGCGCACCCGGGGGTGCACATCACCGGCAAATGTGGTGTGTGCTCTCTGGCCCACGACCTTGCAATCCGATGACACTCGATGCCTATCAGAGCATGTCCACCGAGGATGGCAAGCCAACACGGCGAGGAGGCGAAATGTCGCAATCACCAATGACATCCGCGGCGACACCCGATGTCATCCAAGATGCTGAACCAACCGTGGTCAAAGACGGGACGTCTCATGCGCCCGTTTTCATCACCTCGCAGGAGGTCGTGTTCAGCACCGCGGCGGCCATCTCGTCGCGGCCCGCGTCGATCTCCCGCCGGTTGATCGACGCGATCCAAGTTTGTCGGCGCCGCAGTGCACCGGCCCCCGCGCG
>JAOPWF010000048.1 GCA_025965815.1 Mycobacterium sp. | reverse complement strand
GGCCCGCGCCATCGCCATCCTGGGCAGCGAATTGTCGGCCGATAGTCTGGCGCTGCGTACCTTCGCCGCCCGTCAACGCCTGGCCCACCTGTGGCTGGATGCCGACAGTGCCGCAGGCCGGGCGCTGGCCGAATCCGCGCAGATCACCGCCGCGGATCTCCCTGCGGTGCTCACCGGCCACCGGGTGCTGCGCCGCGCCACCACCGGACCGATGGCACAGGCCCTCGGCTTGGCGTACAGGCACACCGGGACCAAGCCCGCGGACCTGACCGTGATCGGTTCAGGCCCCGCCGGCCTTGGCGCAGCCGTCTACGGCGCCTCGGAGGGGCTCGACACCGTCGTCCTGGACGCGGCCGGCGTCGGCGGGCAGGCCGCCGCCAGCTCCCGGATCGAGAACTATCTTGGTTTCCCCTCCGGGCTCAGCGGCGAGGAATTGACTCAACGGGCGGCCCTGCAGGCGATGAAATTCGGCGCCCAGCTCTCCAGCCCGTGTCGGGTGGTCGACCTGGACACCGGCGGAGCGCACCTGACGGTGATGCTCAGTGACGGCACCACCATCGAGTCCCGCGCCGTGCTGATCGCCACCGGGGTGCACTACAACACGCTGCCGCTGGACCGCTGGATCGACTTCGAAGGAGCGGGAATCTATTACGCGGCAACCGAGCTGGAAGCTCGCGCTTGCCGCACTGAACCGGTGACAGTGGTGGGTGGGGCGAACTCCGCTGGACAGGCCGCCCTGTACCTGGCGTCGCGCGGCTTCCAGGTGACTTTGGCGGTGCGTGGATCCGACGTGGCCGCCACCATGTCGTCGAATCTGGTGGGACGGCTACGCGCAGATCCCCGCGTCACTATCCGAGTCGACACCGAAGTCACCGGCCTGTCCGGTGAGTCGTCACTGCAGCGAATCACCCTCACCAACAATTCCAGCGGTGACGTATCGGAACACTTATGCGCCGGCCTGTTCTGTTTCATCGGAGCAGAACCGGAAACCGAGTGGCTTTCCGGCCTTGCCCTCGACGGGGCGGGTTTCATCCGTACTGACGCCCAGCTGGATCCCGAAGAACTCGGCGCCACCTGGACCGCGCTTGGGCGCACGCCACTGCCGTTTGAAACCAGCATGCCCACCGTATTCGCCGCCGGAGACGTCCGCCTGACCTCGATGAAACGGGTCGCCGCCGCCGTCGGAGAGGGTGCAAGCGCGGTGCGCTCCATCCACACCGCGCTCGGACCACACACCTGAACCGCCCATCATCGGCACGCTCACCGGCGGAGCACGCCCAACCGAACTGGCGTTTCAACGAAGAACTGCTCACCGCGTGCCCAGAAATGTGCACGGTGTGCATGAGCTGTCCGCCACCGGACTGACTGTGCCTGAACCGATCTAACGTCGCTGTGAAGGCCTTCCGATCCATCGAGGCCCGGCTATATCGACGACGGGACACCTCATGCCACAGCGTGACGCAGCTCCGGCAATCGCAATCATTGGACAGTTCGTCGGTTCCCATAGCGGAATGGAAGGTGCACCTTTCGCGTTACTAGACAGATCGGTCTGAATTTGGTTCGGGTGCACGGACGGCGCACTACCGAAAGGCGAGAGATGACGCTGACAACTGAGAGCGGCCTCGATGGCGAGTACATGCCTAGCCCGGCAGAAAGCGTCCGCAAGCAGGTGGCCGACTATGAAGCCAGCGGCGGTGTCAAGGGCGGAACGCTGGAGGGTCGGCCGGTGGTGATCCTGACGTCGGTGGGCGCGAAATCGGGCAAGGTCCGCAAGAACCCGGTGATGCGGATCGTCGACGGCGAGCGTTACGTGGCGGTGGCATCAGCAGGCGGCTCGCCCACCAATCCATCCTGGTACGCCAATCTGGTCGCCCACCCAAGGGTCCGCCTCCAGGACGGCGCCGGTGTCAAGGAGTTCCGGGCCCGGGAGGTCAGCGGAGACGAGAAGCGGAACTACTGGACGGTCGCCGAGCGGTTCTGGCCACACTTCCCCGAATATCGACAGCGTTCGGGCGGGCGCGACATCCCGATCATGGTGCTGGAGCCCATCGCGCCGTCCCGGGAAGGCACAGCCGTGGCGACAGAAGCCGAGGAGCACAACAAGGCATTCGTCCTGGAGGCGTTCGACACGTTGTTCGATCGGCGTGACTACGCTGCAGCGCAGCGGTTCTGGTCCCCCGATTACATCCAGCACAGCAAGCACATCGAGCCGGGCAGAGACGGCCTGTTCAACCTGATCAAGGCCTCGCCGCCGGACCTGCGCTATGAGCACGCGCTGACCATCGCCAACGGTGACTATGTGATGCTGCACGGCCGGTTCTCCAACACCGGGTTGCCGGCCAACTGGATCGCCGTGGACATCGTGCGCCTGCAAGACGGCCTGCTCGCCGAGCATTGGGATGTCCTGCAGGACGAGGTTACGGCCGAGGAGTCCAAGAGCGGGCTGCCCATGTTCGGCGACACCTTCCCGACCCGGGCCTGACACGGTGCCCGCCACGATGAAGATCTCCGCCCAGTTCGCCACCTCGTTGCACTCCCGTAAAGCGCTTCGCGGCCGCCCTGGGCGCGGAATAGCTTCGCACCGCCACGATTCCCCCGCAACGACAGCGTTGTCGGAGCAACGGACGCGCATAAGCACGTCCACCACGCAACACGAAATTGGAGGGTCAACTGATGTCAAGACTGGATGGCAAGGTCGCCGTGATCACCGACGGCACCTCAGCAGAGGAGCGCAATAAGGCGTTGGTCCTGGAGGCGTTCGACACGTTGTTCAACCGGCGTGACTACGCTGCGGCGCAGCGGTTCTGGTCGCCCGATTACATCCAACACAGCGCACACATCGAGCCGGGACGCGAGGGCCTGTTCGAGCTCGTGAAGGCCTCACCGCCAGACATGCGCTACGAGAATGGGCTGATCGTCGCCAACGGCGACTATGTGATGCTGCACGGCCGATTCACCGACATCGGGCAACCCGCCAACTGGATAGCTGCGGACATCGTGAGGCTCGAAAACAGCCTGCTCGCCGAGCATTGGGATGTCATCCAAGATGAAGCGACACGGGAAGAGTCCATCAGTGGGCTACCCATGTTCGGCGCCGCCTTCCCGACACGGGACTGACACGAAGCGGACACCCGCCCGGATGCGGAATGCCTTCACACCACAACGATTCCCCGGCAGCGACACCGTTGTCGGAAAAAACGGGCGCCGCATAAGCACGCCCACCACGCAACACGAAAATTGAAAGGTCAACTGATGTCACGACTTAATGGCAAGGTCGCCGTGATCACCGGTGGGAGCAGCGGTATCGGGCTGGCGACCGCACAGAGGTTTGTCCAAGAAGGCGCGTACGTGTTTATCACCGGGCGCCGCCAGAGCGAGTTGGACAAGGCCAAAGCTTTGATCGGCGAAGGCGTCACCACCGTCGCCGTCGATAGCACGATCAGCGCAGACCTGGACAGGCTGTTCGCGACGGTCCTCGAGGAGAAGGGCGCGCTGGACATCCTCGTGATCAACTCGGGCCGGGTGGAGCCCGAAGAGCTCGGGAAGATCACCGAGGAGAACTTCGACCTCACCTTCGACCTCAACGCGCGGGCATCGCTGTTCACGGTGCAGAAAGCATTAACGTTGATGCGTGACGGCGGTTCGGTGATTCTGGTCGGCTCAGTCGCGGGCTACATGGGCATTAATGGCTACAGCACCTACAGCGCCACCAAGGCCGCGCTGCGTTCCTATACTCGCACGTGGACCCGGGAGTTCACCGACCGCGGCATCCGGTTCAACACCTTGAGCCCGGGCCCGATCGACACCCCCATCATGGACCTTCAGGCCGACTCGCCGGAGAGCGCGGACGCCATCAGGGCGGCGTTCGCGGCCGCGATTCCACTCAACCGGATGGGCCGCCCGGACGAGATCGCGGCCGCGGCACTGTTTCTGGCCTCCGATGAGAGCAGCTTCGTGGCCGGCGCCGA
>JAOPWF010000039.1 GCA_025965815.1 Mycobacterium sp. | reverse complement strand
AGGAATCGGCACTATTTGCAAAGAGCTTCGCGCGGCCTGGCCCGAAATCGGTGAGTCCCGCGATGAACTGCTCTGGGGTCGACGTGGTTGTCTGGTGGAAATGAATGGTGGACATGAGAAACTCCGTTCCATAACGCTTTTCGTGCGATGTCGCACTGCGTTAGCGCGCTGGAGGTGTTCCTGATTCCGGCAAACGGAATGGCAGCCTGGCCCGAGTAATCCTGGTAGCGGCAGGAACAGCTTTCTCCGGTCTCAGTTGGTCGACCGAAGTGTCTCCAGCGCTCTGGCCGAGTCGCTGCCTGGATCAGCGTGATAGATCAGTATGTGCTGCCCACCGGAGTGCGGGATGTTGAGCCGGTAGCGGTGCAGGTACAAATCTCCCACCTCCGGATGGCGCATGTGGAGGACGCCTATCCGGTAGCCCACCTCCGCACGCGCCCACAACTCCCGGAATCGTCCGCTGGCAGCGGATAATTCGTCGATCAGCGATTGTAAGTGCGGGTCGTCGGGATCGCTTCCGGCCGCTTCGCGCAGCCCGCTGACCGCGACCTCAGTCGCTTCTTCCCAATCGGCGAACTGCTCGCGCGCTATGGGTTCCAACAGCCGCCAGCGCAAGAAGTTCGTCCCCGGCACGAAGCCTGGCGACAGGGCCTGGGCGGCGACATTGGCCATCAACACATCGAGGCATCGGCTGGCCACGATCGCCGGCATCGCGAACTGATCGACCAGCTCCCGTGTGCCTTCGGGAACCGCCTCGGCACCCGTGTAATCGCGTCGTGCCGTGGACGGGTTGGCGATCTGGTGCAGATATTCGGTGGCTTTGATGTCCAGCCGCAGCGCCCGCGCCAGCGCGTCGAGTACCTGAGCCGACGGGTTCTTGTCGCGGCCCTGCTCGAGCCGCAGGTAGTACTCGGCGCTGATCCCGGCCAGCAGTGCCAGCTCCTCGCGACGCAGGCCCGACACCCGCCGCCGCGAACCGCCGACCAGGCCGACGTCTTCGGGCCGCAGCTGCTCACGCCTGGCCCGCAGGTAATCGCCCAGCGCGTTGACCCGCTCCGCCACCAGCCGAGCGTAATCCTGTTCCTCCCAATACCAGGGTCATTGCGGTCTCTCCTCCTCGGACGAAGTGCCCACATGGTGGATGTTGTGCCGTTTTGAGAGCGCGAGGAAGGAGCCGACAGTGCACCGACAAGATGCCGAGTTCGCCGTGGAAGGCAATGTGATTCTGCGGGGCTGGCTGTTTGTGCCCGACGGCGTTGGTCCCCATCCGGCCATCACGATGGCGCACGGCTTCGCCGGGGTCAAAGAGCACGGCCTGGAGCGGTTCGCCCGTGCGTTCGCCGATGCGGGATTCGTGGTTCTGGTGCACGACCACCGCGGCTTCGGCGCCAGCGACGGCTCGCCGCGCTACGACATCGACCCGTGGATGCAGATCGCCGACTGGCGCCGTGCGATCTCCTTCCTGGAGAGTCAATCCTTCGTAAACCCCGACCGGATCGGCCTGTGGGGTAGCAGCTACGCCGGCGGACACGCGATCGTGCTGGGAGCCACCGACCGGCGGCTGCGGGCTGTCGTCGCGCAGGTGCCCACCATCAGCGGCTATCAGCAGAGCCTGAGACGCGTCGCGCCGGACCTGGTGCCCGCCTTGGAGACGGGCTTCGCCGACGACGAACGCCGACAGTTCCACGGCGCACCGCCGGCCACCCAGGCTGTGGTCAGCGCCGACCCGTCGGTGCCCGCCGCCTACCGATCACCTGACGCCATCGCGTTCTACAATCAGCCGACCCCTCCGGGCGTTTGGGACAACGTCGTGACACTGCGGTCGACGCGCGCAGCGCGCATGTACGAGCCGGGAACCTGGATCGCGAGGGTCTCCCCCACGCCCCTGCTGATGGTCGTGGGTCTGCACGACACGATCACCGTCACCGACCTGGCGCTTGGCGCCTACGAGCAGGCGCTACAACCCAAGAAGCTGATCACCATCGACGGCGGTCACTTCGACCCGTACCTTGACGACTTCGCCGAAGCGAGCGGCGCGGCCATCGCATGGTTCACCGAGCATCTCACCAAGCCCGAAAACCGCTGATTCTGAAGGGAATAACGACATGTCCGAATTACGCTACGAAGTTCTGGTCAACGACGGGCTGCGACGCAGCCGCGAACAGCGGCTGCCTGACGACAGCCCGATCATCTCCTCTCCGGTTGCCTCGACGCTGATCTTCGGCGACCGCGACGCGGTGCTGGTCGACCCGCCGTTCACCTACGATCAGGTGAAACGAGTAGGCGATTGGATCGAGGCGTCCGGCAAACATCTGACGGCCGTGTACGCCACCCACGGGCACGGCGACCACTGGTTCGGCACAGAGCATCTGCTGCAACGGTTTCCCGACGCGGTGGCCTATGCGACCAACGGCACGATCGCGATGATGCACCAGCAGGGCACCGTCGGCCGTGCCGAATTGTGGGACGTCGACTTCCCCGGTCTGATTCCCCCGAGTCCCGTGAACTATCGAACCATTCCAGTCGACGGAATCGAGCTGGAAGGTCAGCGACTGCTCGCCGTCGAGGTCGGTCACACCGACACCGACGACACCACGGTGTTGTACGTGCCGTCCATCGGCCTGGTCGTCGCCGGCGACGTCGCTTACAACGGTGTGCATCAATACCTGCTCGAAAGCGCACACGGCGGAGTAGACGCTTGGCTGGTGGCGCTCGACAAGGTCGAGGCGCTGCAGCCACGCGCCGTTGTTGCGGGACACAAGAACAAGGACCTGCCTGATGATCCGGCCATCATCGCGCAGACCCGCGACTACCTGCTGAACGCCCGTCGGCTTCTCGCCGAAAATCCAAGTCCGCGTGATTATTTCGACCAGATGGTTGCGCTCTATCCAGATCGACTCAACGTCGGCCCGGTC
>JAOPWF010000004.1 GCA_025965815.1 Mycobacterium sp. | reverse complement strand
TCCTGCCCGGCTCGCTGACCGAGCGCGGCGAGTTCGAGTCGGAGAACCGTCGGGTGGTGGCCGAGGGCAACGAGCCCGCGGCCGGTCGCCCGGTGCTGATGGGTATCACCAAGGCGTCGCTGGCCACCGATTCGTGGCTGTCGGCGGCGTCGTTCCAGGAGACCACGCGAGTGCTGACCGAAGCGGCGATCAACTGTCGCAGCGACCGGCTCAACGGTCTGAAGGAGAACGTGATCATCGGCAAGCTGATCCCGGCCGGTACCGGCATCACCCGGTATCGCAACATCCAGGTGCAGCCCACCGAAGCCGCACGGGCCGCGGCGTACACGATCCCGTCCTACGAGGATCAGTACTACAGCCCGGACTTCGGCCAGGCCACCGGGCCCGCGGTGCCGCTTGACGACTACGGCTACAGCGACTACCGCTAGTCACACCGACAGAAGCCCCGTCACGCGTCGCGTGGCGGGGCTTCTTCGTATCCGGGGTCGCCGCCCTGCACACCGGCCGGTGTACGTGGGCGGAAATCGAGAACGCGGTCCGCGAACAGAAGGGCAGGCGCGGCATCGTTGCCGTCCGCGACCTCGTCCCGTTCGCCGACGGCCTCGCCGAGTCGGGAATGGAGAGCGAAGCACGACTCGTCATGATCGACCGGGGTCTGCCGCCACCGGTTCTCCAGCATGAGATACGCGGCCGCAACGGTGAGCTGTGGCGCGTCGACTTTGCCTGGCCTGAATACCGCGTCGCGGCCGAATACGACAGCGTTGAATGGCATGCCGGTCGAAATCAGATGCTGAGGGACAGAGTGCGTTTCGCGCGGCTGCAGGAATGCGGGTGGACGGTGATCCCGATCGTGGTCGACGATGTCCGGCAAGATCCCGACGGACTGGCGGACCGCATCGCCCACCACCTGTCACGGGCGCAATTGGCCGGCTGACTCCCGGCGAGCAGTCGCAGAAACGCACAATTGCCCCACTCGCTGTGCGATTCTGCGTCTGCTCGCCAGTGAAACCCGCAGCTGCATTGGCGGACGGTGAAAATTCGGTGAGGGCCCTGCCAGGAAGCGACTCCGGGCGGGTCGGCGGCGCCGACGCTCCCTACCCTTGAAGCCCGTGCCCATCCGACTCCTCGCGATGCTCTGCGCCCTGCTCGCGGTTGCGGCGTGCGCCGGGTCGGGCTCTGCCGCACCGCCCGGATTCGTCACCGGCTCCAGCATGCACACGATCAGCGCAGGCGGAATCGACCGCTCGTATCGGGTCTACGTGCCGGCTGGCCTGCCGGCGTCGGCGCCACTGGTCGTCATGCTGCACGGTGGCTTCGGCAGCGCCGAGCAGGCCGAAAGGTCCTACGGGTGGGACCAATTGGCCGACACGGCGAAATTCATCGTCGCCTACCCCGACGGCATCGGCCGGGCGTGGAACACCGGAGCCGCCGGGCCGGCGACATTGGGCGGAGGTGGCGACTGCTGTGGGCGACCGGGCCGCGACCACATCGACGACATCGGCTTCATCACCGCGGCCATCGGCGACATCAGCATGCACGTCGGCGTCGACCCCGCCCGCGTCTACGCCACCGGCATCAGCAACGGCGGCATGATGGCCTATTCGCTCGCCTGCAACACCGCCATGTTCGCCGCGATAGGCCCGGACTCGGCGACCCAACTCGACCCGTGCGGGGCCCCGCACCCGACGTCTGTCCTGCACATCCACGGCACCGCAGACCGGCTCATCCGATACGACGGCGAACCCGGCGCCGGAGTCGCCCGCATCGACGGTCCCTCGGTGCCGGACCTGAACGCGTTCTGGCGCAACGTCGATCAGTGCGGTGCGCCCGCCGTCACCACGAATGGGCCGGTCACCACGTCGGCCGCTGACTGCGCCGACGGCCGCCGCGTCGAGTTGATCACCGTCGACGGCGGCGGCCACCAGTGGCCCGGCAGCGCGCCGGTACGCGAGGGCGCGGACCCGCCGTCGCAGGCGCTGGACGCCACGTCGACGTTCTGGCAGTTCTTCGCCACCCAGGCCCGCTGACCGCGGAGCCACAGCTCTATTACGACTCTTGTGCGGCTGTCCAAAAAATGTAACATGGGAGCCATGCCAGACACGCATGTCGTCACCAACCAGGTTCCGCTGCTGGAGAACTACAACCCGGCATCGTCACCGGTCCTCACCGAGGCGCTGATCCGCGAGGGCGGCCAGTGGGGTGTCGACGAGGTCACCGAGCTTGGCGCGATCGCCGGCAGCAGACAGGCGGTCCGGTGGGGCGAACTGGCCGACCGCAACCAGCCGATCCTGCGCACCCACGACCGATACGGGCACCGCATCGACGAGGTCGAGTACGACCCCGCGTACCACGAGCTGATGCGGACCGCGATCGCGCACGGCCTGCACGCCGCGCCGTGGGCCGACGACCGCCCGGGCGCCCACGTCGTGCGGGCCGCGAAGAACTCAGTGTGGAACGTCGAACCGGGTCACGTCTGCCCGATCTCGATGACGTATGCCGTCGTGCCTGCACTGCGCCACAACCCGGAGCTGGCCGCGATCTACGAGCCGCTGCTGACCAGCCGCGAATACGACCCAGAGTTGACGGTGCCTGCCACCAAGGTCGGACTGAGCGCGGGCATGTCGATGACCGAGAAGCAGGGCGGCTCCGACGTCCGCGCCGGCACCACCGCCGCGACACCCAACGCCGACGGCACCTACAGCCTGACCGGGCACAAGTGGTTCACCTCGGCGCCGATGTGCGACATCTTCCTCGTGCTGGCACAGGCGCCGGGCGGGCTGTCCTGCTTCCTGCTGCCCCGCATCCTCCCCGACGGCAGCCGCAACCGGATGTTCCTGCAGCGGCTCAAGGACAAACTCGGTAACCACGCCAACGCCTCGTCGGAGGTCGAATACGACGCCGCCACAGCGTGGCTCGTCGGCGAGGAAGGCCGCGGCGTGCCGACCATCATCGAGATGGTCAACCTCACCCGGCTGGACTGCACATTGGGCAGCGCCACCAGCATGCGCAGCGG
>JAOPWF010000863.1 GCA_025965815.1 Mycobacterium sp. | reverse complement strand
GGATGCGGATTCCGCAACACAGAAAACTCCGCCCGCCGGATACGATTCCACTGCACCCGCAAACAGCGGGCAGCAACCCAGACTTCAAGCTGATTGCCCGGTCAAAATCGAAGAGCCCGTATACGTCGATCTGAGCTGCTGATTCCCACACCCGACAGGCTCGCGGATTCTGTGAATTCGCCTGGCTTGATCAGCGCCAAGGAATACGGCAACCACGGCGCCACGATTTATGACACCGGATATGTCTAGCCCAAGCCGGTGCCGAAAAGCAGGCCCAACAGATACGTAATCGCGGCGGCGCCGTAGCCGATGAGTAACTGGCGCAGTGCCCGTCGCATAGGCGGTCCGCCGGACAGCAGGCCCACGATCACGCCGGTGGCGATGAGCGCGATGCCGACCAGCACAGCAGCCACGATCAGCGCGACAGTGCCTTGCAGGCCGCAGAGATAAGGCAGTACCGGGATGAGGGCACCGGACGCGAAAAAGCAGAAACTGGAGACCGCGGCTCGCAGACCGGTGCCAACCGCTTCATGGTCGTCGGTGTCCTCCGCCGGTGCGCCGGAGCGCCTGCTGATGCCCGACGTGAGGTCCTCGAGTACCTCGGTCGCGCGGGCGGTGGCCTCTGACTCGCTCATGCCGCGGGCCCGGTAGACCAGAGCCAGTTCGTTGGCGTCGACGTCTAATTCGGGCAGCGCGGCATTCGCCTGGGGGTTCGGGGTGGACGCTTCCAGCAGCTCGCGTTGGGAACGTACCGACACGTACTCGCCGGCGCCCATCGACAGTGCCCCGGCGAGCAGTCCGGCCAGGCCGGTGACGAGCACGGTGTGGTTGGACACCCCGCTGGCGCTGACACCGAGGACCAGTGCGAGGTTGCTGACCAGGCCGTCGTTGGCGCCGAAGACGGCGGCCCGAAAGGTACCCGAAAGCCGGTTGCGACCCCGGGTCGCCAGCGCGCGGACCACTTCCTCGTGGATGCGCTCATCCGCGGCCATGGTCGGGGTGGCATCGACATCAGCGTCATAGGTCGAGCGCGCCTCGGCCCGTTGCGCGAGGGCGAGGATGAACACCGATCCGAAGTGCCGCGCCAGAAAGCCGAGGACCCGGGTGCGAAGGTCGCTTCGCCGGGCCTTGCCGACCTGATCGCCCAGCAGTGCGCGCCAGTGCTGTTCATGGCGGCCCTCCGCGGCGGCCAGGGCAAGCAGGATCTCCTTCTCTTCCCCCGTGCGGCGCTGCGCGAGATCGCGGTACACCGCCGCCTCGGCTTGTTCGTCGGCCAGATGCTGCCGCCAGCGACGCAGGTCGGACGGGCGCGGCTGCGCGCTCTCGGAAGCGACAGTCTTGTCTTCGTCGCTGTTGCGGCGCTCCATGCCTCTGTTACCTCGTCACCCGAGGGTCTTTGTGCGCCTTGATCGGCCCGGTGCTGGGCGGGGGGAGGAACAGATTTCCCCGCAGGCTGCCACGAGCCGTCCGCACCGCGACCAGACCCCAGGTGCTCAGCAGGCCGACGTACGCGATGGCGGCGGCGAGGCGAAACGCGGGCAACTCGGTGTGGACCGCCAGCTGGGTGGTGCCGGTCACGAAGGTGCCGACCGGGAAGGTCAAACTCCACCACGTCAGCGCGAAGGGCATTCCCCGCCGCGCGGTCCGCACGGTCAGTGCAGTGGCCAACGCGATCCACAGCACCGCGAAGCCCCAGATCGGCACCCCGAACAGGATCGCGAATATGCCCATGCCCGTTGCTAATTGCGGGTCGACGGCGAGCGCAGCGTTCGTCCCGAGCAGCCCAGCGGCGGTGATCGACTGACCCAGCGGACCCAGCACGATCCACAGCGTCGGCACCCGCGCGGTGCCGGAGGTACCGAAGTGTGCGAGGCGACTCCAGACCATCGTGATGATGACGACGGACGCGAACAGCGATAGCCCGAACATCGCGTAACAGCCGTAAAGCATTGTCTCGCGGGCGGTCCCGGCCGGCAGATGCGGGATGAGCAGCGCGCCGGTGGCGGCCGACACCATCGGCGGCACGATGGGCATCAGCCAACCGCCGAAGGCCGCGTCGGGCTCGACGTCGTGCTGAGTGAACATCAGGTAGGGGATGGTCATCGCAGTGAACAGGCCGCCGAGGGTGCCGGCCGTCCACAGCACCCAGTCCAGGTCGACGGCGGCGCGCATGCCGATCAGATCCTTACCGATCAGCACTGCCCCAGCGCCCACCGTCAGCAGCGCCATCGGCGCCGCCCCGTAGAAATGGGCCATCTGCGGGTTGTACGCGTGGCTGCGGGCCACAGTCGGATGCCGCACCCAGTGCGCGGCCACCGCGACTGTGAGCACCGCCAGCAGCACGGCGGCGAACACCCACGCCACCCGCGCGAAGACATGCAAGCCCGGAATGTGAATCGGCAGCGTGGCCCCCGCCGTGGCCACGATTCCCGTCCCCATCACCGATGCGAACCAGTTGGGGCCCAGATTGCCGAGCACCTGGCCGGGCGACTCGAGCGAGGACAGCAACCAGGGCCGATGGGTCTGCTCGCGGTCCGTGGAAGAAGCGGCCATGTGTTCGCAATCAGCAGTCGGGAGGAGGAGCCGGTAGACGACGACCCTACTGGCAGTGACTGCCCTGCTTTAGTGGGCCCGGCAAAGCGTCACGGCAAAGATCGACCGCTTTCGCGTACGCGGGGTGGGCGTGCAGGTGGCGGCGTTGGCGTTCGACGGTGGCCAGGTAGAAAGCGACCGCGAAGGCGAAGCTGGTGAGCAGGCTCGCCACGAATTAGACCCACGGATGATTCACGCCACGCCGCCTGCCGTCGATGATCGTCCAGAGCGGAAGCAGGACGACGTTCGCGATGGTGTAATCCCACCCGGCGGAACTCGCGGCGGGATTGACGAACATGAGCCTGATGTAATCTGCCCAGCTACCCGGTCCCCAGACCGGATTGGCGTTGCCATTCGCGTAGCCCTGCACGAACCGCACGTTGCAGTACCAGCACACCGCGATCGAGGCTGTGCCTACGGCGTAGTACACACACTCCAGCGTGGAGAAGCGGGGACCGTCGACCGGTCGGGCGTAAATCTTCGGGTTCGACTTCACCGCGAACGTGATGACCGCAATACCCAGCACTGCGTGGACTATCAGCGAGACCATCCAGAAAGCGCTGGACGGCATTCCGCAGTTCGCGGCACCGTACGAAGCGCTGAACGACCCCGCCATGCAGGCCGCGATCGGCATCTTCAGCACCCCCGAGGAACTGCAGCGGCAATGGGAGGACTGCCGGTGGGGCATCGTTCCGCAAGATCCGGCGATCGCGCTGCAGATCCCGTCGGTGCACGACCCCGAACTCGCACCGGACGGCAAGCACGCCGCGTCGGCGTTCGCGCTGTGGTTCCCGGTCGAGAACGGGCAGGCGGGCTACGGCGACATGAAGGTCGAAATGGGACGACGGGTGATGGAAAAGATCAGCCGGCTCGCACCCAACTTCTCCGACATCGTGTCCCGGCACACCACGTTCACCCCGCGCCACATGGGCACCATGTTCGGCGCACCCGGAGGCGACTACTGCCACGGCCTGCTCCATCCCGAGCAGATCGGCCCCAACCGCCCCGGACCCAGAGGTTTCATCGACCAGCCCATTCCCATCGAAGGCCTCTACCTGGCGAGCGCCGGATGCCATGGCGGACCGGGCATTACGTTCATCCCCGGTTACAACGCCGGCCACCAGGCGCTGGCGGACGTCGGCTAGTCGTCCGTGTCCGCGGCTGGACCGCTGGGCGTGGCGCCGCCTTCGTCCGACCAGTCCGATCCCTCGTCGGTGTCTTTGGCCGGATCGCTCTCCACATCGCCCTTCGCGCCCTCGGCGCCGACATCGGACTGGGTGGTTTTCGGGGTGTCGTTGTTCACCTGGGATGATTACCCTCTGCGCAGCGATTCCACGCAGTTCGTTCCGCACACCGAGGTAACCCTGGAGAACAGCCATGCACCCCTTCCGCTCCGCCGTCGAGGCCGGTGACTTCGACGCGCTGCCCGCGCTGTTCGCTGAGGACGTCGTGTTCCGCAGTCCCATCGCCCACAAGCCGTATCGGGGCCGCGAAACGATGGCCGTAATCCTGCGCGCCGTCTCGAACGTGTTCGAGGACTTGACGTATCAGCGCGAGATCGGTGCCGAGGGCGACGCGGAGCACGCGCTGGTCTTCACCGCCAAGGTCGGCGGACTGGAGATCAACGGCTGCGACTTCGTGCACACGCGGCCGGACGGCCTGATCGACGAATTGACCGTCATGCTCAGGCCGCTGAAGGCGGTCAACGCCTTTGCCGAGAAGATGGGCGTCGAGTTCGCGAAGGTGATGGAGCAGATGGCGCCCGGCGAGCAGTTGCCGGTGTCGACCCTCTAGGTCTACGGTCGACGTCGACGGCGTAATGCCGCAAAGGCAGGTGTTCAAGCAGATGGCCCAGCCGCCTACCGGACCCGTATGGTTCGGCCAGGCCGCCTCCCCGCTCGACTCCACGGACGAAGGTGAGGACCGCAGCCGGATGGTACGTGCCTTCATCGTCGCGAGACCCTCGCACCCCACTTCCGCGATACGCGGGCCCGCCCCTGGCGTGCGGCAGTTCCCAAACCATTCCTGCTCGCGCGCGGTCGCGCGAGCGCGGCCGCCCGCCCCCATGACCCGAGCTCACTGAGGCGACGATGGCAATCACAGATGTTCCCGAGTACGCCCACCTGAGTGACGCGGACGTCCTGGCACTCGCGGCCGAATTGGAAGCGATAAGATCCGAAGTCGAGAATTCGCGAGGCGCCAAGGATCGCGCATACATCAAGCGAACCATTGCTTTTCAGCGTTGCCTCGACATCGCGGCCCGGCTGATTATCGCGGGGAGCAAGGGCAAGGCCGGATGGGCTCTTGGCACCACCGCGCTCGCCGCGGCGAAGAGCATAGAGAACATGGAGTTGGCCCACAACATCGGCCACGGTCAATGGGACTGGATGAACGACCCGGAAATCCACTCCAACACCTGGGAGTGGGACATGGCCGGACTCTCGTCGCAGTGGCGCTATTCGCACAACTACCGCCACCACGTGTTCACCAATGTGGTCGGCATGGACGACGACCTCGGGTACGGAGTCCTGCGCGTCACCCGGGACCAGGAGTGGAAACCAAGCACCCTGGTTGCACCGTTGCGCGCGATCCTGCTTGCGGTCATCTTCGAATGGGGCATCGCGCTGCACGGTCTGCACTCGGAGCACGAGCGAGCGGCGACCGCTGCCGAGAAACCTGCCATCACCAAAGCGCTGATCCGCAAGATGGCCCGCCAGGCCGGCAAGGATTACGTTCTCTTCCCCGCCTTGAGCCGGCGCCGGTGGCGCCGGACGCTGCTTGCGAATTTGTCCGCAAACGTGATTCGCAACATTTGGGCGTACTTGGTCATCGTCTGCGGGCACTTCGCAGACGGCGCGGAGAAATTCACTCCGGAAGCGCTGGTGGACGAGACGAAGCCGGAATGGTATCTGCGCCAGATGCTGGGAACCGCGAACTTCGACGCCGGGCCGGTGATGGCGTTCATGAGCGGCAATCTCTGCTACCAGATCGAGCACCACCTCTATCCGGATCTACCCAGCAATCACTATGCGGAGATCGCGAAGCGGGTACGGGCGCTGTGCGCCAAGTACGACCTGCCGTACACCACCGGGCCGTTGGCCCGCCAGTCCGTGATCGTCATGCGCACGATCTGCAAACTGGCGCTGCCGGACCGGTTCCTGACCGCTACCTCCGACGACGCACCCGAGACGGCGTCCGAGGACAAGTTCCGCACCGTCGCGAAACACCTCGACCCGCTGACCGTCCTCGAAAACGACACGCGCCGAAGCGGACTCGTGACGGCGATCCGCCACCGGGCGGTTCAGGCGTCGCGGCGCTGAAGCTGGGCCGCCCAGTCGCGCGGCACCCGCCCGCGCGGCCCGGGCACGGTCTGGTCTTCGGGGTGGCAGTCCGGGGGAGCGAGTTGCGGGCCGTCGTAGTAATCGTCGGTCTCGTAGTTCCAGAACCAGTCCTCGTCGGGTTCGAACGACCGGATGATCGGATGCCCGCTCTCGCGCCAGTGCGCGGTCGCATGACGCGCCAATGAGTCGTCGCAGCAGCCGATATGTCCGCATGCCGTGCAGCGCCGCAGGTGCACCCACCAGCCTCCGGCGGCGTCACACTCGGCACAGCCCGTGCCGCTCGGCGGGACGCTGGGATCGATGGCAGAAGTCATGATCGGGGAGCTTACCGGCGGCCCCTATCGAGTAACTTGCTCCACACCAGCGTGACCAGAGTTCCGCCAGACGTCGGGTCGATCGTCGCCATATCGGCGAGTGCCCGCATCAGCGGTATGCCCCTACCGCGCAATTGAAATGAATCCGCACCACCCGGATTGGGCACCGGCTCGTGCCACCGGCCCTGATCGGAAACGGTAACGGTGAGGGTGTCCGACTCGAGATCGTAGGCAGCCTGCAAGTCCATCGTGGCGGAGCCCGACGAGTCCAGGTAGGCGAATTCTGCCGCGTTGGCCAATGCTTCGTACACCGCCAGAACCACATCGTTGAGCCGATCCCCGGCGGGCGCGAAGTGCCGCTGCAACCACGTGCTGAACTCAATCCGGGTCTGCGTCGCACCGAGGCCGTGGGCGGCGACGCCATCTCGTGTGAACCCTGATCTGCTCATGTGCAGTGCCGGGGTACCCACCCTGCACCGCCTTCACGCATTGTCGAAATCAGCCAGCGCGTCGCCAAGGGTGGGGTACAGGGAAACGATGTCGGCGATTCCGACGAGCTTGATCGGGCGGCTCGTCGCGGGGCCGTCGGCGACGACGCCGAAACGGGCTGACGGCGTCACTTGCTCGTGCGCCGCGACGAGAACGCTCATCCCGGCCGAGGCCAGGAACTCAACGTTGGAGAGGTCAATGATCAGGCCGGTCGGCGCCTTGGGAATCGCAGCACGGATTGACTCGGTCAGCCGGGGCGCGCTGAGCATGTCAACGGCACCGGACACTGACAACACGATTACCTGACCAACCCAGTCTTCATTCACCTCGAACTCAACTTTGTCCGCAAGCGGACCCAGCTCGGCGTGACCGCCGGGATGCTCAACCATGGTGACCTCTTATTCGCACACGTGCGGCGATGCCTCATTTCGGCAGCGCCACGGCTGAAGAGGGCTGTGAACTCAACCCGACGGGTTAAAGCAAAAAACCTCGGTCCGGATCAACCCGGACGCCGTGCGACCTTTGTCGGGCGGTAGAACCAGAATGAGGCCGAACGACTCCTTAAGGCTAGTCCAGGTGCGTCTCGGCATTCTCGCTCGTCGCCATTCAGTCAACAGTGAGGGCAAGCAGCGCGATGTCGTCAGCCGGCCACAGGCCCGGAATCAATGCAGCAAGCTCACTGACAAGGTCGACCGCCGGCAACGCGACTCGGTCGGCGAGGAATGCGGCGAGCCCGTCCTCGCCGAAGCATGTCGCGTCCGGTCGAGCCTCGATGATGCCGTCGGTGTAGAGCAGCAGGGTCTGCCCCTGGCGCAGCCGCACGCTGCACGAATCGAAAGTGGCGTCCGCGACGGCGCCGACGAGCATGCCACTCGTGGAGCGGATCTGGCTCACCGTCCCCTCCTCGGGATCGAGCAGAAGCGCCGGTGGGTGACCGCCGGTGGCCAGGGTGATCTGAAATCCCTCATCGTCAGGATCTGGTTCCAGGATGCCGAACAACACGGTGCAGAATCGTTTCTGGTTGGGATCTCGGACCAGGACTGCGTTGAGTTCCGCGAGACCATCCGTCGGGTCGTCATAGTGCAGCGCGGCCGCCCGCAGAGTGTAGCGGATCAGTGAGGTGACCGCCGCCGCGCCGGCGCCGTGGCCTTCGACGTCGCCGAGAAAGAATGCCCACCGCCCGTTGCCTATGGCGAACACGTCGTAGAAGTCACCGCCGACCTGTTTCGGCGACGCGGGATGATAGTGCGCCGCCATGGACAAGCCGGGCACCGTCGGCAGCGAGGGCGGCAACAGGGTGCGCTGGAGGACGTCGGCGTATCCCTCAATGATTTCCCTGTCCCGTTCCGCGGCTTCGCGCAGGCTGCGTTCGGAGCGAACCGTGTTCATTGCCGAGAGGCGCAGTTCCAGTTCATCCATGGCGATTGCCGCGAGGTCGGTCAACGTGGCGATCATGTCGTCGGTCGCTTCGTGGGGCCGGGTATCGAGCACGTTCACCGTCCCGAGACGATGTCCGTCAGCGGTGACGATCGGCGCCGCCGCGTAGAAGCGGACGCCCATCGCCCCGTGCACGAGGGGATTCCCAGCCGTGCGGGGGTCCGCGAGGGCGTCACGGATGAGATAGGGCGCGCCGTCCAGAATCGCGGACGCGCACAGACCCGGGTCACGTCCGATCTGTTGCACGCCATCGAGGCCGTGTGACGCCTTGAACCAGATGCGGTCGGTGTCGACGATGGTGACCGACGCCGCGGGAGTGTTGAAGCAGCGGGCCGCAATCCGCGCGATGCGATCGAACGCACCGTCGGGTGGAGTGTCGAGAATTGCGTAGCGATTGACCGCTCCGATGCGGGCCAACTCGGCGCTGTCGCAGTCCAACTGCGATGCGAGCCCTTCGATGTTCGTCACTTAGCCCTACCGCTCGTGAGGTGTTGTCGCTTCGACGTCCTCCACGCTGCTGGAAGGTAGTAGTCAACTTACCCGTGGGACGGGACCACCGTCCCGCGCACAACCGCCGAAAGCAATCCGGGCGTCAAGGGCGCCCGTTATGGTCGCGGCCATGGCAATCACCGAAACCCGCGAAGTCGTGATCGAAGCGACCCCGGAGGAAATCCTCGAAGTCATGTTGGACGTCGAATCGTTGCCGGAGTGGTCCGGTGCCCACCAGACATCAGAGGTGCTCGAGCGCGACGACCAGGGTCGCGCGAAGCGAAGCACAGCAAAGGTGAAGACGGTGGGAATCACCGACGAGCAGGTCCTCGAGTACACCTACTACGACGACGGCCTCAGCTGGACGTTGGTCAGCGCGGGTCAGCAGCGCTCGCAGGACGCGCGGTACACGCTGACGCCCGAGGGCGACCAGACCCGGGTGAAGTTCGAAATCACCATCGATCCGATGGTGCCGCTGCCCGGCTTTCTGCTCAAGCGCGCGACCAAGGGCGTAATGGACACCGCGACTGACGGATTGCGCAAGCGTGTGCTCAATCTGAAGAAAGGCCGCTAGTAGTGTTCGCGGCGTGACCAACACCGGACCCCTGGCCGGGGTGAAAGTAATCGAACTCGGCGGCATCGGCCCCGGGCCGCACGCGGCGATGGTGCTCGCCGATCTCGGCGCCGACGTGGTCCGGGTGCGGCGGCCCGGCGGAATGCAATTGCCCAGCGAGGACCGTGACCTGATGCACCGCGGCAAGCGCATCGTCGACCTCGATGTGAAGAGCGACCCGCAGACGCTGCTCGATCTGGCGGCCAAAGCCGATGTCCTGCTGGACTGTTTCCGGCCCGGCACCTGTGAACGCCTCGGCATCGGGCCGGACGACTGCGCCGCGGTCAACCCCCGGCTGATCTTCGCCCGCATCACCGGCTGGGGGCAGGACGGTCCGTTGGCGAAGACCGCCGGCCACGACATCAACTACCTGTCGCAGACCGGTGCGCTCAGCGCCATCGGCTACCGCGACCGGCCGCCGGTGGCGCCGCTCAACCTGGTCGCCGACTTCGGCGGCGGCTCGATGTTCGTGCTGCTGGGCATCGTCGCCGCGCTGTACGAGCGTGAGCGCTCCGGCAAGGGCCAGGTCGTCGACGCCGCGATGGTCGACGGGGTGAGCATCCTCGCGCAGATGATGTGGACCATGAAGTCGATCGGCAGCATGCGCGACGAACGGGAGTCGTTCCTGCTGGACGGTGGCGCGCCCTACTACCGCACCTACGAGACCTCCGACGGCAAACACATGGCGGTCGGTGCGATCGAGCCGCAATTCTTCGCCCAGTTGCTCTCCGGGCTCGGCCTGTCGGCCGACGAGGTGCCCAGCCAGATGGACATCGCGGCCTACGAAGAGATGCGCAAGATCTTCACCGAACGGTTCGCGACCAAGACCCGCGACGAGTGGGGCGAGATCTTCGCGGGCACCGACGCGTGCGTCACGCCGGTCCTGACATGGACCGAAGCCGCCAAGAACGAGCATCTGGGTGCGCGCTCAACGATGGTGAACGCCAACGGCGTCGACCAGGCCGCACCGGCGCCGCGGTTCTCTCGCACGCCGTCGGGCCCGATCGCGTCGCCGCCCACCGCCACCACCCAGCTCGACGAGCTCGGCTGGTAGGCGGCTAGCCGCAAAAGCCGTCCGTCCTGGTCTTTCGGTTACTACATTTGGGTCAGTGGCCGTCAGAGCATCGCGGGAAGTGGTCATCGAAGCCCCGCCGGAGGCGATCCTCGATGCGATCGCCGACGTCGAGGCCATCCCGTCGTGGTCGTCGGTGCACCGGCACGCTGAAGTGCTCGACACCTACGCCGACGGCAGGCCGCACCACGTCAAGGTCACGGTCAAGGTGATGGGCATCGTCGACCAGGAGGTCCTCGAGTATCACTGGGGGCCGAACTGGGTGGTGTGGGACGCGGAAAGAACTGCGCAGCAACACGCGCAGCACGTCGAGTACAACCTGAGGCGCGAGGGCGATGGCACCCGGGTGCGCTTCGACATCACCCTCGAGCCGGCGGCGCCACTGCCCAACTTCCTGATCAAGCGGGCGAAGAAAACCGTCCTGCTCGCCGCCACCGAGGGTCTGCGCCAACGCGTCTTGGGCTGAGCGTGGAATATCTGGTTCGGCTGGCCCGGTTGCTTGCGGTATGCCGAATGGAGTAGTCCTACAGCCGAGCCGCGAGGCCGCCAACATCGTCGATGACGCCATCTCGCAGGCCAAGGCGGCGTTCGATGCCGGGGTTCGGCAGGTCTGGATCGCGCAGCGATTCGACTTCGACGCGATCGCGCTGGCCGGGTTGGTCGGCGCTGCCGTGCCAGGTTTGGAGGTCGGGACATCGGTGGTACCGATCAACCCGCGTCATCCGCTCACCATCGCCTCGGCGGCACAGACCGCACAGGCCGCCGCGCACGGCAACTTCAGTCTGGGCCTCGGGCTGGGTGCACCGCTGATCGAGGAGCAGGCCTACGGATCCTCCTGGCCCAAGCCGGTCCGGCGGCTGCGTGAGTACCTGACCGTGCTGCGCTCCATTCTCGCCGACGGCAGCGTCGACTTTCACGGTGCAGAGGTAAGTGCCAGCCCGCCATGGCCCGTCGACGTTGCCGGGGGTGCCTCGATCCCGCTCTACGTCGCAGCGATGGCACCGCTGGCACTAAAGGTCACAGGTGAACTCGCCGACGGCACACTGCCCTACCTCGCGGGCCCTCGCACCATCGAGGAATTCATCACGCCAACCATCGCCAGGGCCGCGGCGGACGCGGGTCGGCCGGCGCCGCGGATCATCGCCTTGGTACCGGTGGTGGTCTCTGACGATGTCGACGCCGCCCGCGCCGAGGCGGCCGAGCAGTTGGCGTTCTACCAGACGGTGCCGTCCTACCAGAAGGTCATCGCCCGCGAAGGCGTCGCCACGGTGGCCGAGCTCGCCGCGGTCGGGCCGGCCGATTCGGTGACCCGCCAACTGCGGGGATATCTCGATGCCGGCGCCACCGATGTGGTGCTGACTCCGTTGCGGACCGGACCGGCTGATCTAGCGGCCGTCTGGGCCGCTGCCGCCGCCCTGTAGCACCGCCAGCCGGCGGATCGCCTCATCGAGCGTGTCGTCGCGTTTGCAGAAAGCGAAGCGCACCAGGTGATTCCACGTGCCGGCATGTCGAGGTGAACCGGATGTCGCCGGCAGCCCGGCTCCGGCCGGCTCGCAGAACGCCGACATCGGGATCGCGGCCACCCCGGCGCGTTCGGGCAGTTCGGCGCAGAAGGCGCTGCTGTCGGTGTAGCCGAGCGGTCGCGGGTCGGCGCACAGGAAGTAGGTCCCGCCACTGTCGTGCACCTCGAAGCCAAGTGCGGTCAGCGCGGTACCGAGCCGGTCGCGTTTGGTCTGCAGCGACTCCCGCAGCGCGGCAACCCACTCCTCTTCGGTGTCGAGCGCCAGCGCCACCGCGGGCTGAAACGGCGCCCCGCCGACGTAGCTGAGGTATTGCTTGGCGGCGCGCACACCGGCGATGAGTTCCGGTGCTCCGCAAGCCCACCCGATCTTCCAGCCGGTGCAGTTGAACATCTTCGCGGCGCTGGAGATGGTGATGGTGCGCTCCGCCATGCCGGGGTAGCTGGCCAGCGGGATATGCCGGCGGCCGTCGAACACCAGGTGCTCGTAGACCTCGTCGGTGATCACCAGCAGGTCGGCCGCCACCGCGATCTCGGCGATCGCCGACAGCTCGGCCTGGGTGAGCACCATGCCCGTCGGATTGTGCGGCGAGTTCACGATCAGCGCCTTGGTCAACGGCGTGACGGCATTGCGCAGCGCGTCGATGTCGACGGCGAACCCGCGGCCGTCGGTCACCAGCGGCACCGACACCCGGTGGCAACCCGCCATCGCGATGACGGGGGAGTAGGAGTCGTAGAACGGCTCGATCAGCAGCACCTCGGAGCCCGGCTCCACCAACCCGATCACGGCCGCGGCGATGGCCTCGGTGGCTCCGACCGTGACCAGCACCTCGGTGTCGGGGTCGTACTCGGTGCCGAAGTGGCGTTTGCGCTGGGCGGCGATGGCCTCCCGCAACGGCGCGATGCCCAGCCCCGGCGGGTACTGGTTCACGCCCTCGGCGATGGCCTTCCCGGCGGCCTCCAGCATCGCCTGCGGCCCATCCTCGTCAGGGAAGCCCTGGCCGAGATTCACCGCTCCGACGCGGGCGGCCAGTGCCGACATCTCGGCGAACACCGTGATGGCGTAGGGCTGCAGCCGGGATACCGTCATAGCCGCCGAGCCTATCGCCGGAGCTGGAATGCTCCTCGCGCAAGCGCTCGTCGGGGCTGGATGCTCCTCGCGCAAGCGCTCGTCGGCCTCCCAACCAACAGGTTGGCCGACGATCCTGTTAGGCTGCAATGTCAGAGGTCTACTCTCCAGAAGACGGGCCGATCAGCCACCGCCTTTCCGACCATGAACAGGAACACCTCCATGTCCGAAGAAGCCTTCATCTACGAGGCCATCCGCACGCCTCGCGGCAAGCAGCGCAACGGCTCACTGAACGAGGTCAAGCCGCTGAACCTCGTCGTCGGTCTGATCGACGAGCTGCGGTCGCGGTTCCCCGACCTTGACGAGAACCTGATCAGCGACCTCGTCCTCGGCGTGGTGTCACCCGTGGGCGACCAGGGCGGCGACATCGCCCGCACCGCCGTGCTCGCCGCGGGCCTGCCCGACACCACCGGCGGCGTCCAGCTGAACCGGTTCTGCGCATCCGGCCTGGAGGCCGTCAACACCGCCGCCCAGAAGGTGCGCTCCGGCTGGGACGACCTGGTACTTGCCGGCGGCGTGGAGTCCATGTCGCGGGTGCCGATGGGCTCCGATGGCGGCGCCTGGGCGGGCGACCCGGCGACCAATTACGACATCGGCTTCGTTCCGCAGGGCATCGGCGCCGACCTGATCGCCACCATCGAGGGCTTCTCCCGCGAGGACGTCGACGCCTTCGCGCTGCGGTCGCAGCAGAAGGCCGCCGAGGCGTGGTCCGGCGGGTACTTCGCCAAGTCGGTCGTCCCGGTCCGCGACCAGAACGGTCTGGTCATCCTGGACCACGACGAGCACATGCGGCCGGACTCCACACTGGCGGGCCTCGGCAAGCTCAAGACCGCGTTCGACGGCATCGGCGAGATGGGCGGCTTCGACGACGTCGCGCTGCAGAAGTACCACTACGTCGAGAAGATCAACCACGTCCACACCGGCGGTAACAGCTCGGGCATCGTCGACGGCGCCGCGCTGGTGCTGGTCGGCTCCGAGGCGGCGGGCGCGTCGCAGAACCTCACTCCGCGCGCTCGGATCGTCGCCACCGCGACCAGCGGCGCCGACCCGGTCATCATGCTGACCGGCCCCACCCCGGCCACCCGCAAGGTGCTGGACCGGGCGGGCCTGACGATCGACGACATCGACCTGTTCGAACTCAACGAGGCCTTCGCCTCGGTGGTGCTGAAGTTCCAGAAGGACCTGCACATCCCCGACGAGAAGCTCAACGTCAACGGCGGCGCCATCGCGATGGGCCACCCGCTGGGCGCGACCGGAGCCATGATCACCGGAACCATGGTCGACGAGCTCGAGCGCCGTAACGCGCGTCGCGCGCTGATCACGCTGTGCGTGGGCGGCGGCATGGGCGTAGCCACCATCATCGAGCGAGTCTGAGCTCACACTTCTTCAGAGGGGAATCCCATAGCTATGTCCGAAAATACGATTCAGTGGGATAAGGATGCCGACGGCATCGTGACGTTGACCATGGACGACCCGTCCGGGTCGGCCAACGTGATGAACGAGGCCTACATCGAATCCATGGGCAAGACCGTCGAGCGCGTTGTCGCCGAACAGGAGTCGATCACCGGCATCGTGATCACCAGCGGCAAGAAGACCTTCTTCGCCGGCGGGGACCTGAAGAGCATGATCCAACTCGGGCCCGAGGACGCCGGTGACGCGTTCGATCTCGTCGAGCGGGTGAAGAAGGACCTGCGGACGTTGGAGACCCTCGGCAAGCCGGTGGTGGCGGCCATCAACGGCGCCGCGCTCGGCGGCGGCCTGGAGATTGCGCTGGCGTGCCATCACCGCATCGCCGCGGACGTGCCGGGACTTCAGCTCGGTCTGCCCGAGGCGACACTCGGCCTGCTGCCCGGTGGTGGCGGCGTAACCCGCACCGTGCGCATGCTCGGCATCCAGAACGCGTTCATGAACGTGCTGGTGCAGGGCACCCGGTTCAAGCCGGCCAAGGCCAAGGAGATCGGCCTGATCGACGAGGTGCTGGGAGGCGTCGACGAACTGGTCCCCGCCGCGAAGGCATGGATCAAGGCCAATCCCGAGGCGCAGCAGCCGTGGGATAAGAAGGGCTACAAAATGCCCGGCGGCACGCCTTCCACGCCGTCGCTGGCGGCGATCCTGCCGTCCTTCCCGGCGCTGCTTCGTAAGCAGATCAAGGGCGCACCGATGCCCGCTCCGCGGGCGATTCTGTCCGCAGCGGTCGAGGGCGCCCAGGTCGACTTCGACACCGCCAGCCGCATCGAGAGCCGCTACTTCGCCTCGTTGGTGACCGGTCAGGTCGCCAAGTACTTGATCCAGGCGTTCTTCTTCGACGTGCTGCACATC
>JAOPWF010000845.1 GCA_025965815.1 Mycobacterium sp. | reverse complement strand
ACCTGCCGCCCGGACAACACGCTGGCTCAGGTCGACGCGATGTGCGCGCGGTTCCGGATCTCCGGTCTGCCGGTGGTCGACAACGGCGGTGCGCTCGTCGGCATCATCACCAACCGCGACATGCGCTTCGAGGTGGACCAGAACAAGCCCGTCGCCGAAGTGATGACCAAGGCCCCGCTGATTACCGCGCAGGAGGGCGTCACGGCCGACGCGGCCCTCGGGCTGTTGCGCCGCAACAAGATCGAGAAACTGCCCATCGTCGACGGCCACGGCCGCTTGACCGGGCTGATCACCGTCAAGGACTTCGTCAAGACCGAGCAGCATCCGCTGGCCACCAAGGACAGCGACGGCAGGCTGCTGGTAGGTGCGGCCGTGGGTGTCGGCGACGACGCGTGGACCAGGGCGATGACCCTGGTCGACGCGGGTGTCGACGTGCTGGTGGTGGACACCGCCCACGCGCACAACCGGTTGGTGCTCGACATGGTCGGCAAGCTCAAGGCCGAGGCCGGTGACCGCGTCGAGGTCATCGGCGGAAATGTCGCCACCCGGTCGGCGGCGGCTGCCCTGGTGGAGGCGGGCGCTGACGCGGTGAAGGTCGGCGTCGGACCGGGCTCGATCTGCACCACCCGGGTGGTGGCCGGTGTCGGCGCGCCGCAGATCACCGCGATCCTGGAGGCCGTCGCGGCATGCGGGCCCGCGGGTGTGCCGGTGATCGCCGACGGCGGGCTGCAGTACTCCGGCGACATCGCCAAGGCACTGGCCGCGGGCGCGTCCACGGCGATGCTCGGCTCACTGCTCGCCGGCACCGCCGAGGCGCCCGGTGACCTGATCTTCGTCAACGGCAAGCAGTTCAAGAGCTACCGGGGCATGGGATCACTTGGCGCGATGCAGGGCCGCGGCGCGGCCAAGAGTTACTCCAAGGACCGCTATTTCCAGGACGACGTCCTCTCCGAGGACAAGCTGGTACCCGAGGGAATCGAGGGCCGGGTGCCGTTCCGCGGACCGCTGTCGACGGTCATCCACCAGCTGACAGGTGGGTTACGGGCGGCGATGGGGTACACCGGTGCGGCAACGATCGAAGCGCTGCAGCGGGCGCAGTTCGTGCGGATCACCGCGGCGGGGCTCAAGGAGAGCCATCCGCACGACATCACGATGACCGTCGAAGCGCCGAACTACACCTCGCGCTGACCTAAAGGGGTATTTAGTGCGTGACATGGTCGAGATTGGCATGGGCCGCAACGCCCGTCGTACCTACGAGCTCGATGACATCAACATCGTGCCGTCGCGGCGCACCCGCTCGTCGAAGGACGTGTCGACGGCCTGGCAGCTGGATGCCTACCGCTTCGAGATACCGGTGGTCGCGCACCCGACCGATGCGCTGGTGTCGCCGGAGTTCGCCATCGAGTTGGGGCGTCTGGGCGGCCTCGGAGTACTCAACGGCGAGGGGTTGATCGGCCGGCACGCCGACGTCGAGGCCAAAATCGCGCAGGTCATCGAGGCCGCGGAGAAGGAGCCGGAACCGTCGGCGGCGATCCGGCTGCTCCAGCAACTGCATTCGGCGCCACTGGATCCCGACCTGCTCGGTGCGGCGGTGGGGCGCATCCGCGACGCCGGGGTGACGACGGCCGTACGGGTGAGCCCGCAGAACGCCCAGGCGCTCACCCCGTCGCTGGTCGCCGCCGGGATCGACCTGCTGGTCATCCAGGGCTCCATCATCTCGGCCGAACGCGTCGCCTCCGACGGCGAGCCGCTGAACCTGAAGACCTTCATCTCCGAACTGGACGTGCCGGTCGTGGCCGGTGGCGTGCTCGACCACCGCACCGCACTGCACCTGATGCGCACCGGCGCCGCCGGGGTGATCGTCGGCTACGGCTCCACCAGCGGGGTGACCACCAGCGACGAGGTGCTTGGCATCAGCGTGCCGATGGCCACCGCGATCGCCGACGCCGCCGCCGCCCGCCGCGAGTACCTCGACGAGACCGGCGGCCGCTACGTGCATGTGCTGGCCGACGGCGACATCCACACCTCCGGTGAGCTGGCCAAGGCGATCGCCTGCGGCGCGGATGCGGTGGTTTTGGGGACGCCGCTGGCAGCGGCCGACGAGGCGCTGGGTGACGGCTGGTTCTGGCCGGCCGCGGCCGCTCACCCGTCGCTGCCCCGCGGTGCGCTGCTGCAGGTCGCGATCGGGGAGCGACCCTCGCTGGAGCAGGTCCTCAACGGACCGTCCGACGATCCGTTCGGCTCGCTCAATCTGGTGGGTGGCCTACGACGGTCGATGGCGAAGGCCGGCTACTGCGACCTCAAGGAATTCCAGAAGGTCGGCCTGACGGTCGGTTCCTGACGTTCGGTTCCCGATGTCTGCGCGAGCAGACGCAGAATCGCACGCCTGCTCGGCGTGTCGTGCAAGTCTGTGTCTGCTCGCAAGCGGGAGGTGCCCCCAGCTCGCCGCGAAACTCGCGAAAATTAGGTCAGCCTCTCTAGCAGGTTACTGCTCAGTAAGTTCATACTGATCTGATGGAGCCGGATTACGACGTCCTCATCATCGGTTCGGGTTTCGGAGGCAGCGTCTCGGCGCTGAGGCTGACGGAAAAGGGCTACCGGGTCGGTGTGCTCGAGGCCGGGCGGCGCTTCGCTGACACCGAGTTCGCGAAGACCTCGTGGAATCTGCGCAAGTTCCTGTGGGCGCCGCGGCTGGGCATGTACGGGATCCAGCGCATCCACCTGCTGCGCAACTGCATGATCCTGGCGGGCGCCGGAGTCGGCGGGGGATCCCTCAACTACGCCAACACCCTTTACGTGCCGCCGGAGCCGTTCTTCGCCGACCGGCAGTGGTCGCACATCACCGACTGGCGCGCCGAACTCATGCCGCACTACGACCAGGCTCAGCGCATGCTCGGCGTCGTCAAGAACCCGACGTTCACCGACGCCGACCGCATCATCAAAGAGGTCGCCGACGACATGGGTGTGGGCGACACCTTCGTGCCGACACCG
>JAOPWF010000824.1 GCA_025965815.1 Mycobacterium sp. | reverse complement strand
ATGTCGTGCGACAACCTGCAGGGCAACGGGCACCTGACCCGCAAGGTCTTCAGCGCGTTCGCGCGGCTGCGGGACCCGGAGCTCGGCGCCTGGGTGGAGCGCGAGGTGCGGTTCCCCAACTCGATGGTCGACCGGATCACGCCGGTGACCACCCCCGAAGTCATCGCGGGACTCGAGGATGGGTTCGGCGTCGAGGACCAGTGGCCGGTGGTGGCGGAACCGTTCACGTCCTGGGTGCTCGAAGACGACTTCTCCGACGGCCGACCACCGCTCGAGGAGGTGGACGTGCTCCTGGTCGACGACGTGACCCCGTACGAGCTGATGAAGCTGCGGCTGCTCAACGCCGGCCATCAGAGCCTGTGCTACTTCGCCTACCTGGCCGGCTACCGGCTTGTCCATGACGCGGCCAGTGACCCGCTGTTCGCCGAGTTCCTGCTGGAGTACATGGATTCCGAGGCGACGCCGACACTCAAACCGGTACCGGGTATCGACCTGCCGCAGTTCAAGCAGACGGCCATCGAGCGGTTCGCCAACCCAGGAGTGCGGGACACCATCGCGCGGCTGTGCGCCGATTCATCCGACCGGATCCCCAAATGGCTGCTACCGGTGATCCGGACCAACCTCGCCACCGGAGCGCCGATCCGGTTGGCGTCGGCCACCGTGGCGAGCTGGGCCCGCTATGCCGAAGGGGTGGACGAGCAGGGCGAGCCGATCGACGTCGTCGACAAGCTCGCCGGGTCCCTCATTCCGATCGCCCAGTCCCAGCGCGACAACCCGACCGCCTTCATCGAGAACAAGGAGGTGTTCGGGGATCTGGCCTCGGAGCCCCGTTTCGTCGAGGCGTATCGCTGGGCCCTTGACTCGCTGCACCGCGACGGGGCCAGGGCCACGCTGGAGACACTGTTACGTAAGGAGACGCCATGACCGCAGCAGCTGGTCCACAGCGGGCACTTGTCATCGGCGAGGCGCTGATCGACATCGTGGAACGGGAAGGGCGGGTGGCCGGCGAACACGTCGGGGGCAGCCCGCTCAACGTCGCCGTCGGGCTCGCACGACTCGGCCGGGGCGTGGATTTCCTGACGTACATCGGCGATGACGCCCGGGGCCGCCGCATCGTCGACTACGTCCATGAGTCGGGTGCACAACTGGTGCCCGGCAGTGTCAGCGCCGACCGCACACCGACCGGACTGGCCGTGCTGGACGCCGGCGGATCAGCCAACTATCTGTTCGACATCGAATGGGAGATCGACGGCACCCCCGCGGTGGCGCCGCCGATCGTGGCGCATACCGGGTCCATCGCCACCGTGCTGGAGCCCGGCTGCCTGGCGACCGCGGCGTTGCTGGACGCCTACCACCTGTCGGCCACCCTCACCTTCGATCCGAATGTTCGCCCCGCGCTGATGACGGACGAGGACCTCGGCAGGGCGCGCATCGAGCGCTTCGTCGAGCGGAGCGACATCGTCAAGGCCAGTGACGAGGACCTGCGCTGGATCGACCCCAACCGCACGCTCGAAGAGATCGCGAACACCTGGCTGGATCTGGGCCCGTCGATCGTCGCGGTGACGATGGGTGAGCGCGGTGCGTTCGCTGTCTGCGCGCAGGGCACCGTGCGGGTCGCGGCCCGGCCGGTGGACGTGGTGGACACCGTCGGCGCCGGCGACGCCTTCATGACGGGCTTGATCGACGCCCTGTGGTCGCTCGGCCTGCTGGGCGCCGACCGACGCGCCGAGCTGACCGGCATCGGGCTCGACACGCTGAACGGCGTGCTGCAGACGGCGGTGCTGTCCTCAGCGCTGACGGTGGCCCGCGCGGGCGCTGACCTGCCCGATCGCGCGACCAGGGACGCCGCAGCGCACCAGACGGGCAAGCTGACGGCCCAACCTGGCTAAGCGTCTGACCGCAGGCTCTTCGCGCGTAGGCCCTGCGGCGGCCATACTGGCCTTATGCGTTCCATCTGGAAGGGTTCGATCGCGTTCGGGCTGGTGAACGTCCCGGTCAAGGTTTACAGCGCCACCGAAGACCACGACATCAAGTTCCACCAGGTGCACGCGAAGGACAACGGACGCATCCGCTACAAGCGGGTCTGCGAAGTCTGTGGCGAAGTCGTCGAGTACCGCGACATTGCCAAGGCTTTCGAAGCCGACGATGGCCGGACGGTCATCATCACCGACGAGGACCTCGCGACGCTGCCCGAGGAGAGAAGCCGCGAGATCGAGGTGCTGGAGTTCGTGCCTGCGGACCAGATCGATCCGCTGATGTACGACCGCAGCTACTTTCTGGAGCCGGATTCGAAGTCCTCCAAGTCCTATATTTTGCTGGCCGAAACGCTGGCCAGCACCGACCGCGTGGCGGTGGTGCACTTCGCGCTGCGCAACAAGACCCGGCTGGCGGCGTTGCGGGTCAAGGACTTCAGCAAGCGCGACGTGATGGTGATCCAGACCCTGCTGTGGCCCGACGAGATTCGCGACCCCGACTTCCCGGTGCTCGACAAGGAAGTGGAAATCAAACCGGCCGAGCTGAAGATGGCCAGCCAGGTCGTCGAATCGATGACCGACGATTTCCATCCCGAACGGTTCCACGACACGTATCGGGAACAGATGGAGGAGTTGATCGCGGCCAAACTCGAAGGCGGAGAAGCATTTACCACCGAAGAGCAACCCGCCGAGCTCGACGAGACCGAGGATGTCTCGGATCTGCTCGCCAAACTCGAGGCGAGCGTGAAGAAGCGGCGCGGCGAGGCCAACAATTCCGAGGACGGCGATTCGCCTGCCAAGAAAGCCCCGGCGAAGAACGCTCCCGCCAAGAAGGCCGCCAAGAAGGCCCCGGCGAAGAAGGCTGCGGCCAAGAAGTGAGGGGACCGGGAGCAGCCCAGGGTCCGCGAGACAGGTTGATCGACAACGCGATCGAGATGGTGCAGGAGCGCGGAGTGCACGCCACCGGCCTGTCGGATCTGCTGCGCCGCAGTGCCGCCGCCCGCAACTCGATCTACCAACACTTCCCCGGCGGCAAGACCGAGCTAATGGTGGCCGTGACCGAAGCCGCAGGCACCAAAACCGCCGCCCGCATCGATGACCTCGCCGCGGGCAGCGATCCCACCCTGGTGCTGAGCGGAATGATCCGGCGCTGGATGAACGAGATGCAGCGCACCGACTTCGGTACCGGCTGCCCGATCGCGGCGGCATCGCTGGCCGGACCCGACGAGCCGTCGATCACGGAGGCCGCCGCACGCGCGTTCACACTGGTGCGCGACCGGGTGTCGGCAGCACTGGTCGCCGCCGGGGCCGATGTGGGAGCCGCCGACTCGACGGCGTCGTTCGCTGTGAGTGCCATCGAAGGTGCGCTACTGCAGGCCCGTGCGCAACGATCCGTACAGCCGTTGCTCGACGTCGAAGCCGAATTGCTGCGCCGGCTGCCCTGATCGGAGGTTGTGCAGAATCCCCGCCCGAATGGAGGGAGCTGTTAGCTTGTCGGCTTGGCGCAAGAGAGGTGGGCGCTATGGGGTTGACGGCATCGCGAATCGCTCGACTTATGGCGGCGGCGGGAACAACTCTGTGGCTGGCCCTCGCATTATCCCCCGTTGCGCCGGCGGATCCGGCGGATCTGGTCCCGGTGTACGGGTAACCAGAGGCCGGAAAACCAGCGGCTGCCGGACGGGATGCCTGGAAGGCACCGCTGTCGGTGCGGGCCGATCCTGCAGCATGCCCGGAACC
>JAOPWF010000814.1 GCA_025965815.1 Mycobacterium sp. | reverse complement strand
GGCGGAACAATCGACAAGGTCGACATCTGGGGCCGGCGGCGGTTGGCGTACGAAATCGCCAAGCATGCCGAAGGCATCTACGCGGTCATCGACCTGAAGGCCGAGCCCGCCACGGTGTCTGAACTGGACCGACAGCTCAGCCTGAACGAGTCGGTGCTTCGGACCAAGGTGCTTCGCACCGACAAGCACTAGTCGTTCGCCGATGCTCTTCGCGCAAGCGCTCATCGCCGAACGTCTGTGGCACGTCGTAGCAGTTGCGTAGGCTCGCCCGCGAACCGATGCACGCGCTTAACGACGCCTAAGCAGGCACCGCCAACTCCAGGAGGACCCCGTGGCTGGTGACACCACCATCACCGTCGTCGGAAACCTGACCGCCGACCCCGAACTGCGCTTCACCCCGTCCGGCGCCGCCGTGGCCAACTTCACGGTGGCGTCCACCCCACGCATCTTTGACCGTCAGAGCAGCGAATGGAAGGACGGCGAAGCGCTCTTCCTCCGGTGCAATATCTGGCGTGAGGCCGCCGAGAACGTGGCCGAGAGCCTGACCCGCGGATCCAGGGTGATCGTCACCGGACGGCTCAAGCAGCGTTCCTTCGAGACCCGCGAGGGTGAGAAGCGCACGGTGTTCGAGGTGGAGGTCGACGAGATCGGCCCGTCCCTGCGCTACGCGACGGCCAAGGTGAACAAGGCCAGTCGCAGTGGCGGCGGCGGATTCGGCGGCGGCGGCTCGCGCCAGCCCGCCGGCGGTGGCGCCGAGCCGAAGGACGACCCGTGGGGCAGCGCCCCGGCGTCGGGATCGTTCAGCGGCGGTGACGACGAACCGCCCTTCTGAAACCAATGTTTACGCGCGGCTGTCCGTACCGGCTGATCGCGCACAGTAATGAGAAAGAGATAGACACATGGCCAAGGCCACCAAGCGGCGCCCCGCGCCGGAGAAGCCCATCAAGACACGCAAGTGCGTGTTCTGCTCCAAGAAGGGGCAGACGATCGACTACAAGGACACCGCGCTGCTGCGCACCTACATCAGCGAGCGGGGCAAGATCCGCGCCCGGCGGGTGACCGGCAACTGCGTCCAGCACCAGCGCGACATCGCCATCGCGGTCAAGAACGCGCGCGAGGTTGCGCTGCTGCCCTTCGGCTCGTCGACGCGATAGCCCACCTAACCGGAACGAAAGACCGACATGAAACTGATTCTCACCGCCGAGGTGGACCACCTCGGATCGCCCGGCGACGCCGTCGAGGTCAAGGACGGCTACGGACGCAACTATCTGCTGCCCCGCGGGCTGGCCATCGTGGCGTCCCGCGGAGCGGAAAAGCAGGCCGAGGACATCCGTCGCGCCCGCGAGATCAAGACCGTTCGCGGCCTCGAGCACGCCAATGAACTCAAAGCCGCCATCGAAGAGTTGGGCCCGGTGTCACTGCGCGCGAAGACCGCCAGCGATTCGGGCAAGCTGTTCGGCTCGGTGACCGCAGCCGACGTCGTCGCGGCTATCAAGAAGGCCGGCGGACCGAATCTGGACAAGCGGACCGTCCACCTGCCCAAGGCTCACATCAAGGCCGTCGGCACGCACGCGGTCGAAGTTCGCTTGCACCCGGAAGTGGACGCCGAAGTCTCGCTGCGCGTCGTCGCCGAGAATTAAACGCGCACGTCAATACCCCGGTGGAGGCCAAATTGGCAGCCACCGGGGTGTTGCTGTATAGGCTGGCGAACAATCGCGCCAGGGAGTTTCGCAGCGAACCTAACCCGCTGTTAACCTGCGCGGTGCCGGGCGGAAACACAACACGCCCGAAGGTGCAACCCGGCTCGACACGCCGAAGTAATTATCATCCACAACCAATTGCCGGGGCTATGGTCCGCTTATCTGCGGTAATGCCACAAACCTCGACAGCAATCCACAGGTTCTCCCCAGGCATTCAACACGGGAGAACAGAGATATCCACATGCCATGCACACGTTTATGAACAGGTGCACTTTGCGCCCACGCCAGCAACGCCTAGCGTCGAGCCGTCACGAGGCGGTACCCGATGTCTCGGGTGGTGCGGTGTCGGTGCCTTGATCTACCCTCGTGACAACGGGTTATCGAATATACGTTCGATCGAAGTGGGGAGGAGGTCGGCCGGTCCGTGGCTGTCGTGGATGATCTCGGGCATTCGGGGATGGACGCTGCGCCACCCAGTGAGGACTTCGGTCGGCAGCCGCCGCAGGATGCGGCGGCCGAGCAATCGGTGCTCGGCGGGATGCTGCTCAGTAAGGACGCCATCGCCGATGTGCTCGAGCGGCTGCGACCGGGCGACTTCTACCGGCCCGCGCATCAGAACGTCTACGACGCCATCCTGGACCTGTACGGTCGCGGCGAGCCGGCCGACGCGGTCACGGTGGCCGCGGAGTTGGACCGCCGGGGTCTGCTTCGCCGGATCGGCGGCGCCCCCTATCTGCACACGCTGATCTCGACCGTGCCGACGGCGGCCAACGCCGGCTACTACGCGGGCATCGTCGCGGAGAAATCCCTGTTGCGGCGGCTGGTGGAGGCCGGGACGCGGGTGGTGCAGTACGGCTACGCCGGCGCGGAGGGGGCCGATGTCGCCGAGGTGGTGGACCGCGCGCAGGCCGAGATCTACGACGTCACCGACCGGCGGATGTCCGAGGATTTCGTTGCGCTGGAGGATCTGCTCCAGCCGACGATGGACGAGATCGACGCGATCGCCTCGAGCGGCGGGCTCTCGCGCGGAGTGCCGACGGGCTTCACCGAACTCGACGACGTCACCAACGGACTGCATCCGGGCCAGATGATCATCGTGGCGGCCAGGCCGGGTGTCGGGAAGGCACTGGCCCTTGATACGCCGCTGCCGACGCCTGCGGGCTGGACCACCATGGCCGATATCGCGGTCGGCGACGAATTGCTCGCCGGGGACGGCCAACCGACGCTGGTGGTCGCCGCAACCGAGGTGATGCTCGGCCGGCCGTGTTACGAGGTCGAGTTCTCCGACGGGACGGTGATCGTCGCCGACGAGCAGCACCAGTGGCCGACCGGCTACGGTATCCGCACGACAGCGCAATTGCGTTGCGGCATCGACACCATCGCGGCGGCCGGATCGATCGCGTCCTACGCCCAGCGTCGCGCCAGCACGACCCTGATGGCGCCGGTGTTGCAGATCGACGCTGTCCGGCGGATGCGCACCGTTCCGGTGCGCTGCGTCCAGGTGGCCAACGCCGGGCATCTGTACCTGGCCGGTCGCGGGATGGTGCCGACCCACAACTCGACGCTCGGTCTCGATTTCATGCGGTCGTGCTCGATCAAGCACCGGATGGCCAGCGTCATCTTCTCGCTGGAAATGAGCAAGTCCGAGATCGTGATGCGGCTGCTGTCGGCGGAGGCGAAGATCAAGCTCGCCGATATGCGTTCGGGCCGGATGAGCGACGACGACTGGACTCGGCTAGCACGGCGGATGAGTGAGATCAGTGAGGCGCCGCTCTACATCGACGACTCGCCGAACCTCACCATGATGGAGATCCGCGCGAAGGCGCGGCGGCTAAGTCAGAAGGCCGATCTGAAGCTGGTCGTCATCGACTACATGCAGCTGATGACCTCCGGCAAGAAGTTCGAATCCCGGCAGCAGGAAGTGTCGGAGTTCTCCCGCAACCTGAAGCTGCTGGCAAAGGAATTGTCGGTTCCGGTGGTGGCGATCAGCCAGCTCAATCGTGGCCCTGAGCAGCGCACCGACAAGAAGCCGATGATCTCGGACCTTCGCGAGTCGG
>JAOPWF010000684.1 GCA_025965815.1 Mycobacterium sp. | reverse complement strand
CCGCCCCGGAACCCGCGATGGCCGCCCCGCCGCCCGAGCCGCGCCGCGGCCGCCACGCCCCGCCGGAGGCGGAGCCCTCGGAGGCCTCGGATGCCGCGGATCGTCAGTCCCGCCATTCCGCACCGGGCGAAGGCGGCGACGCCGCGCGGCCACCGTCCGGACCCGTCCTGGCAACGCCGCCGCAGCAGCCCGCGCAACCACCGGCGCCGCCGCCGCGGCACCGCAGCGCCGAGGCGAGATCGGCAACCAACCGCGAGAACACCGGCGGCCAGTCCGTCGCCGAACTGCTCGCCCGACTGCAGGCCCCGTCCACCGAAGGCGGCCGTCGTCGCAGGCGCGACGGGTGAGTTAGGCTCGTGTCCGACCGTCCGGTACCCGCACCGCGGGACCGGAACGAACGAACGCATGACGTCAGCGAGGTCGTCTACGTGGGGACCCCCAACGGATTCCGTCCGGCCCGGCTCACGGTCGGAATCATCTCCGCCGGCCGGGTCGGCACCGCGCTCGGTGTGGCGCTCGAACGCGCCGACCATGTGGTGGTGGCCTGCAGCGCCATCTCCGACGCATCCCGGCTGCGGGCGCAGCGCCGCCTACCCGACAGCACGATCCTGCCGGTCCAGGAGGTCGCGGGCCGCGCGGAACTGTTGCTGCTGGCCGTCCCGGACGCCGAACTGCCGGGCCTGGTGTCCGGGCTGGCGGCCACCGGTGCGGTCCGGCCGGGCACCATCGTGGCCCACACCTCCGGGGCCAACGGCGTCGCCGTGCTTGCCCCGCTGGCCGAGCAGGGCTGCATCCCGGTCGCCATCCACCCCCCGATGACCTTCACCGGCGCCGACGAGGACATCTCCCGACTGCCCGACACCTGCTTCGGGATCACCGCCGCCGACGAGGTCGGCTACGCGATCGCGCAGGCACTGGTGCTCGAGATCGGCGGTGAACCGTTCCGGGTCGCGGAGGAATCCCGCCCGCTGTACCACGCCGCACTGGCCCATGCCAGCAACCACGTCGTCACCGTGCTGGTGGACGCCGTCGGGGCACTGCGGGGTGCACTGCGGGGGGAGGGACTGCTGGGTCAGGAGCTGGTCGGCGACGAGCCCGGCGGCATCGCCGAGCGGGTCATCGCGCCGCTCGCCAGGGCCGCGGTGGACAACGCGCTGCAACGCGGCCAGGCCGCGCTCACCGGCCCGGTGGCCCGGGGTGACGCCGCCGCGGTGGCGGGCCACCTGCGGGCCCTGGCGGAGTTGGATCCCCAACTGGCGGAGGCGTACCGGACGAACTCGCTACGCACCGCCGAACGGGCCCACGCACCCGAGGACGTGTTCGCCGTGCTCGCCGGCCGAGCGAACCAGGGGGGCCAGCCATGACGGCAAGAAAGCCGCCGCAGTTCGAAGCCCGCCGGCTGAACGTCTACAGCACCGCGCGCGATGTCTCCGCCGTCACCCGCGCGCTGCGCCACACCGGGCGGCGCGTCATGCTGGTGCCGACCATGGGTGCGCTGCACGAGGGCCACCTGACGCTGATCAGGGCCGCCCGGCGGGTGCCGGGCGCCGTGGTGGTGGTGTCCATCTTCGTCAACCCGCTGCAGTTCGGCGCCGGCGAGGACCTTGACTCTTATCCGAGCACCCTCGACGACGACCTCGCACTGCTGCGCGCCGAGGGCGTCGAGGTGGCCTTCACCCCGACCGCGGCCGAGATGTATCCCGACGGGCCACGCACCTCGGTGCATCCCGGACCGTTGGCTTCCGAGCTCGAAGGTGCCTCCCGGCCAACACATTTCGCCGGCATGCTGACGGTCGTCATGAAACTTCTGCAGATCGTGCGCCCGGACCGGGCATTCTTCGGCGAGAAGGACTACCAACAGCTGGTGCTGGTGCGCCAGATGGTCACCGACCTCAACGTCGACGTCCAGATCGCGAGTGTGCCGATCGTGCGGGAGTACGACGGGCTGGCGCTGTCGTCACGCAACCGGTACCTCAACGAGGTCGAGCGCGAGCAGGCCGGCGCACTGTCGGCCGCCCTGCTGGCGGGGATGTACGGCGCGTCGGGCGGGACCGCCGCGGCGCTGGACGCCGCCCGCGCCGTGCTGGACGAGGTCCCCGCAATCGACGTGGACTACCTGCAGGTTCGCGGTCCCGGGCTGGAACCCGATCCGACGGACGGCCCCGCACGCCTGCTGGTCGCCGGCCGCCTCGGGAACACAAGACTGCTGGACAACATCGCCATCGACCTCGCCGGTACCGACGGAAAAGCACATGTCGGGCCGGACGATCATCACGAACTGCCCTGGAGGAACTGATGTTTCGGACCATGCTGAAGTCGAAGATCCACCGGGCCACGGTGACCAAGGCCGATCTGCACTACGTGGGCTCGGTGACCATCGACGCAGACCTGATGGACGCCGCCGACCTGCTGGAGGGTGAGCAGGTCACCATCGTCGACGTCGACAACGGCGCCCGGCTGGTCACCTATGCCATCACCGGCGAGCGGGGCAGCGGCGTGATCGGGATCAACGGCGCCGCCGCGCATCTCGTGCATCCCGGTGACCTGGTGATCCTCATCGCCTACGGGACGATGGAGGACGCCGAGGCGCGGGCGTACCGGTCGCGGGTCGTCTTCGTCGACGCGGACAACAAGCAGATCGAACTCGGCGAGCATTCCGGCGAACCCGGCTATGCGCCACCGGGATCGGGTCTGCTGTCGCCCGTCGGTGCGGGGTAGCGGTGCTGCTCGCCATCGACGTCCGCAACACCCACACCGTCGTCGGACTGCTGTCCGGCGCGGGTGACAACGCGAAGGTGGTGCAGCACTGGCGGATCCGCACCGAATCCGAGGTCACCGCCGACGAACTGGCGCTGACCATCGATGGACTCATCGGCGACGACTCCGAACGGCTCACCGGAGCGGCCGGCCTGTCCACCGTCCCGTCGGTGCTGCACGAGGTGCGGTTGATGCTCGAGCAGTACTGGCCGTCGGTTCCGCACGTGCTCATCGAGCCCGGCGTTCGCACCGGTATTCCGCTGTTGGTCGACAACCCGAAGGAAGTCGGTGCCGACCGCATCGTGAACTGCCTGGCCGCCTACGACAGGTACCGCTCGGCGGCGATCGTGGTCGACTTCGGCTCGTCGATCTGCGTGGACGTGGTGTCGGCCAAGGGTGAATTCCTCGGCGGGGCGATAGCGCCCGGCGTGCAGGTGTCGTCCGACGCCGCCGCGGCACGCTCGGCGGCGCTGCGACGCGTCGAACTGACCCGGCCGCGCTCGGTGATCGGAAAGAACACCGTCGAATGCATGCAGGCCGGTGCCGTCTTCGGATTCGCCGCACTCGTTGACGGCCTGGTGCGCCGCATCCGCGACGACGTGGACGGCTTCTCCGGCAACGACGTCGCCGTGGTCGCCACCGGGCACACCGCGCCGCTGGTGCTCCCCGACCTGCGCACTGTCCAGCACTACGACCGCCACCTCACCCTGGACGGTCTGCGGCTGGTTTTCGAACGCAACCGCGACAGCCAACGCGGCAGGCTGAAGCCGGCGCGCTAAAAGGCTAAAAGTACGTCCGGATCAAGTCGACCACCCGGTCGTCGGCGTTGAGCACCGGAATCAACTGCCACTTGTCGAAGACCGTGCACGGGTGCGAGATCCCGAACTGCAGCCACGTGCCCACCCCGACGCGGTCGCGCGCCGGGTCGCCGAGCCGCAGGAACGCGTGCTGGTCGTTGAGCTTGGTCACCTCGCTGCCCGCCAACCCTTCCGTCGACCACCCCTGCGGGGTCCGGATGCGTTGCGGCACCGGCAGATCCTGGTCGAACGACACGTCGCGTCGGCCCATCGTGACCAGCGCCAGCCCGGGCTCCGGCCGCGAGGCCACCTGCGCCCACACCTGCATTGCGGGCAGTAGCCCGGCCGACCCGGCGCCGGGCCGGGTGAACGGCGACGTCCGGTCGTAGAGGCCGTCGTCGTGGGTGAGGTAGGCACCGCCGCGCACGATGATCCGCACCGCCAACCCCGCGGGCCAGCCGCCGGTCAGCACATCGGCGACGGCGTCGAAGTGGGTGCTGCCACCGGCGGTGACCAGCACGGTGTCCGATTCGAACAGCGCCGCCAGCCGCAGCACCGCCGCCCGCATCTCGGCCAGATAGGCGGTGATCCGCGCTACCCCGGCGGCGGACACGTCATGTCCCAGCGCGGCCTCGTAACCGGCAACGCCGACCAACCGCAGCTGCGGGCTGGCGGCGGCCGCCCGCGCCACCTCGTCGACGGCCTCGGCGCCGCGGCAACCGGTACGGCCGCCGTGAGCCCCTACCTCGACGCAGACGTCGACCGATCGCCGTGCCCCGGCGGCCGCCAGCTCGGTCGCCATCAGCCGCACGCCGGGCACCGAGTCCACCCAACAGACCAGGTTGAAGTCGGGATCGGCGTCCAGTTCGGCGGCCAACCAACGCAGTCCCGCCGCGTCGACGAGCTCATTGGCCAGCACAACGTCGCGCACGCCGAAGGCGCGGTAGGTGCGGACCTGGCTGATGGTCGCGGCGGCGATGGCGCAGGCGCCCGCGTCGAGCTGCCGGGCGAACAACTGCGGCGCCATGTGGGTCTTGCCGTGCGGCGCCAACTGGACGCCGCGATCCGCGCACCAAGACGCCATCGCGGCCAGGTTGTGCGCCAGCTCCTCCGCGCGCAGCACGCACACCGGACCCAGCGGGCCGTCGTCGAACAGGTTCGGCGCCTGCGCGCAGATCTGCGCGGGGGTGCGGCCGGACCACGACGCGGGCAGGCCCTTGAACCGCCAGTCCACCGGTTCGTCGGCGAGCGCGGCGACCGCCGCGCCATTGATGAATGCGGTGGTCCTCACGCGTTCATTTAAGCTGGCACCCCGTGACGCCTGCAGATACACCAGCTGATTCGCCAGCCAATGAGCCAGAGTCTGCGGGTGACATCCCGGAGCAGTTCCGGATACGTCAGGGAAAGCGGGAACGGCTGCTCGCCGAGGGCGTCGAGCCCTACCCGGTCGAGGTGGCGCGCTCCCACACGCTGGCCGAGATCCGGGGCGCCTACCCGGACCTGCCCGCCGATACCGAGACCGGCGACATCGTCGGCGTCGCCGGCCGGGTGGTGTTCGCCAGGAACTCCGGAAAACTGTGCTTTGCCACACTCCAGGACGGGGACGGCACCCAACTGCAGGCGATGATCAGCCTGAACAGCGTGGGTCAGGAGTCGCTGGACGCCTGGAAAGCCGACGTCGATCTCGGCGACATCGTTCACGTGCACGGTCAGGTGATCAGCTCACGTCGTGGCGAACTGTCCGTGCTGGCTGATTCGTGGCAAATGGCCTCCAAGTCGCTGCGGCCGCTGCCCGTTGCTCACAAGGAGATGAGCGAAGAATCCCGGGTGCGGCAGCGCTACGTCGATCTGATCGTTCGTCCGGAGGCAAGGGCCATCGCCCGTCAGCGGGTCGCCGTCGTCCGGGCCGTGCGCTCGGCGCTGGAACGGCGGGGTTTTCTCGAAGTCGAGACGCCTATACTTCAGACGCTCGCAGGCGGCGCCGCGGCTCGGCCCTTCGTTACGCACTCCAATGCGCTCGACTCCGACCTCTACCTTCGTATCGCGCCGGAACTGTTCCTCAAGCGCGCCGTGGTGGGCGGCTTCGACAAGGTGTACGAGCTGAATCGGGTCTTCAGAAACGAGGGCGCCGATTCAACCCATTCGCCGGAATTCTCGATGCTGGAGACATACCAGGCCTACGGAACCTACGACGATTCCGCCGTCGCGACCCGCGAGATTATTCAAGAGGTCGCCGACGAAGCGATCGGAACCCGAGACGTGCCACTGCCCGATGGCACTCACTATGATCTCGACGGGGAATGGGCGACGATAGAAATGTACCCGTCGCTTTCGGCGGCGCTCGGCGAAGAAGTGACGCCGCAGACTTCCGTCGAGCACTTGCTGGAAGTCGCTGAGCGGCTCGGTATCGAGATCCCCCGCGATCGCGGTTACGGGCACGGAAAGCTCGTCGAGGAACTCTGGGAGCACACCGTCGGCAACGGGTTGTGGGCACCCACCTTCGTCAGGGACTTCCCGGTGGAGACAGCACCTCTCACGCGAGCGCACCGCAGCATTCCTGGTGTCACCGAGAAATGGGATCTCTATATCCGCGGCTTCGAACTGGCCACCGGATATTCCGAACTGATCGACCCGGTCGTCCAGCGGGAAAGGTTCGCTGCGCAGGCCCGCGCCGCCGCCGCCGGGGATGACGAAGCGATGGTCCTCGACGAGGATTTCCTGGCGGCCATGGAGTACGGGATGCCGCCCACTACCGGCACCGGAATGGGTATCGATCGGTTGTTGATGGCTCTGACTGGGCTGTCAATTAGGGAGACGGTTTTGTTCCCGATTGTTCGCCGACACAGCAACTGAACTGCCCGGATAGCGCCGTTGTTGAATGCGGTCGGTTCCTATGGCACATTAGTCATGGGCGCGGGAATGAAACTATGCAGAACTGCACAGGGGCAGAAGGGTTAGTGGGAGCTAATGGCGAAGAAAGTGACCGTTACGTTGGTCGATGATTTCGACGGCGAAGGCGCAGCCGACGAGACGGTCGAATTTGGGCTCGATGGAGTGAGCTACGAGATCGACCTTTCTGCCAAGAATGCCGCAAAGCTGCGCGGCGACCTCAAAGGTTGGGTCGAGGCCGGCCGCCGCGTGGGCGGGCGCCGGCGCGGCCGTTCGGCCGGTTCGGGGCGTGGCCG
>JAOPWF010000759.1 GCA_025965815.1 Mycobacterium sp. | reverse complement strand
ATCGGGTTGTGCAACGGCAGGATGGTCACCATCGACCCGATGGTGATCGTCGACGTGGCGCCGGCGACGAAGGTTTGGGCGGTGGTGGCGTCGAAGTAGTGATTGCCGGACAGTTCGACGTGGGATTTCGGCGTGAAGAAATGCTCCGGCAGAAACACCATGGAGTAGCCGAGCTGCTCGGCCCGTTGCGCCACGCTGGCGATGTCCCGCCCGCTCAGGTCATGCTCCCACGGCTGCGTGATTGCGGCGACGTGCATGCAGTTGGGCAGATAGACGGTGAATCTCATTGCGAGCCTTCCGGTTTCGTGATCAGATATCCGTGCGGCGCGGGCCATCAGCAACGGCGCAGGGCCATGTGACTCAGGACACTATGGCAGTCAACTGCCACAGTCAACAACACGCCCGGATGGTTCGTCGAATCCGTCCCGCCGGGTGGGCGTAGCATGTCAGAATCGTTCGAAGTGTGACAGTCAACTGTCACTCCGGTTCAGGAGGACTATGACGGACGCCGGCCTTGCCGCCGATATGATCGACCCGATTCGGGGAAGCAGCGAGCCGGACCGCCTCTGGACGCTCACCAATGTCGGGGAGGCCACCCCGGACATTCTGTCGCCACTGTGCTGGTCGCTGTGGGGTAAGGGAGTGGAGCTGGCGTCGCGGGCCGGCCTCTATGACTTCGGTGTACTGCCGCGCTCGGCGATCTTCGTCCCGGACGATCCGAACCAGTTCGCGACGGCGTGCTTCTACGGCAGGCAGGCGATGAACATCGACCGCACCCGCGAGCTGGCCGGTCTCCTTCCGGGGATGACCGGCGACGATTTTGAACGCGATCTTCTCGGTTCGGTCCGACCTGACGCCGTGCCCACCAAGAGTGACCCGACCCGGCTGCCGTTCGTCGCCGTCAAGGCGCCGGTCGCCGCGGTCCGGCAGTGCTGGGCGCCTCGGCGCACGCACGACGAGCAGATGAACTGGTGGCGCACCGAGGTGCTACCCGGCAACCCCACCGACGCCACCGCCTTACTGGCGGACTCGGCCGACCGTTTCACCGCCGTCATGCGGGTACACGTCCGCACTCGCATGATCCTGAATGGTCTTCGCTCCCAGGTTGAGTCGATCACCGCTCGGCTCGGGCGCTCTGATCTCGTGCCGACGCTGCTCGCCGGGTACGGTGGCGTCATCGAGACACGGCTCGCCGACGACGTGTGGTTGGTGGGTCAGGGCCGGCTCACGGTCACCGAGTTCCTGGCACGGCACGGATTCCACGGCCCCAACGAGGGCAATGTCATCGGTCAATCGTGGCGGGAAGATCCCGAGGCGGTGGTGCGCATCGCCGCGGTCCACGCCGGTAGGTCAGAAGCCGAGCGCCCGCAGGTTCGGGCCGATCGCGCCGTGGCCGCGCGGGAGCGGGCCGAATATGAACTGCTGGCCGGCTTGCCCGCGGTGCGGCGACGGCTGCTCCGCCGGCTGCTTGCCTTCACCGGAGCGCAGGTTCGTTCGGTGGAGCTCACCAAAGCCGCTTTCCTGACCGCGGTCGACGGGTGCCGTGCCGCGGCGACCACGCTCGGCAATGACTTCGTCGCGGCAGGCCGGCTGGACCGGCCGGGCGATACCTTCTACCTCACCACCGACGAGATGCTCGGCCCGCTGCCCCGCAACGCTCGGGAACTGGTCGACTTGCGCCGGCGGCGGCGCGACGAGTATCGGCGAATGGAGATCCCGGTCGTCTTCACCGGAATGCCGAAGCCGGTCGAAATCGGTGACACCGACAGCAAGGGCGACGACAGCGATGGCTGTGTTCGTGGCACACCGGCAGGCCCCGGTGTGGTGGAGGGCATCGTGCGGGTGGTGCTCGATGCCGATTCCGACGACGTGCTCGACGACGGCGAAGTGCTGGTGTGCAAGTTCGTCGACCCGGGATGGACAGCCCTGGTTTCGCTCGCGGGTGCACTGGTCACCGACATCGGCAGCGCGGCTAGCCACGGCGCCATCGTGGCCCGCGAACTCGGCATCACCTGCGTGGTCGGAACCGGGAACGGAACCAAGGCGCTGCGCACCGGTGACGTGGTGCGGGTAGACGGCTCGACGGGCGAAATCGCCGTGCTGGCACGCTCGGCCAGATAGCGGAGGAACGGGCATGGCTGCTGCGATTCATCAGCTGTCGTCGGGGTTGGCGCCAGAAAGCGAAAGCACCGTGCGGGCCTGTCCCGACGTGCCGGGGTGGACCGAGAACCTGCTCTTCACGCCGTACGACCCGGTCAGCGACATCGGGATGTGGCTGCATCTGGGCACGGTCGCCGACATGTGGGAGATGTGGGAAGACCGCGTGTTGATCGCACTTCCCGAGAACCAGGGCGTACTAAGCATGTGGGCCTATCACCGCACCGTTCCGGAACGGCGGCCCGCCGGTGCCAACCTGGCCTTCCGCTGCGAGCGGCCGTTCAAGAAGTGGCGCATCACGTTTGACGGCTTCTGCGTACGGTCCTCCTACGAGGAGATGCGCACCGGGCTGGTCGCCGACGGCGCCAAGAGTCACGTCCGCCTCGACCTCGACGTCGACTGCCTGACTCCGGTATGGGACGCCGAGACCGCCGGAGACGGTATGGCCGAGCAGAGCTGGGCCCGTGAGCATTACGAGCAGCTGACCCGGGTGACCGGCGAGGTGACCATCGACGGCGCAACGACCGACTTCAACGGTGGCGGCTGGCGGGATCATTCACGGGGGCCGCGTGGCGCGGACACCCTGACCAACTGGGGCGGGCACGTGATCACCGGTGGTGTGCTGCCGAGCGGGCGCGCATTCGGGATGTGCCGGTACTGGGACCGCGACGGTCGCACCACCCTCGAAGGCGCCTACGTAGTCGAGGACGGCGCGTTGCGACATGTCGGCATCGAGCAGGCGCCACCGCCGGCAGTGCTTGCCCGCGACGGCGAGACCTATTCGTTTGCGCTCGAGGGCGGTGACTCGATCGACGGCTCCATCCGCTCGTCAGTGTGGCTGTCCATGGCCGACGGGCTGCCGTATGGAGTCATGCACCCGTTGCGGGCCTACACGGTCAGCTGGGCGCAGGTCCAGTGGGCCGGCGAGACCGGCTACGCCTACATCGAACGATCCGACTTCACGGCTGCGCAAACGCGTTGACTGTGACAGTCGACTGTCATAGTGTTGTCCGTGGCCCGGGGTGGGCCCTGTCAGAAAGGCGTGTCTGTGGCCGAGAATCGATTTATTGTCCTGAGCAACCCCATTGAGGGCGAAGACGACGCCTTCAACAAGTGGTACGACTCCACACACGTGCCCGAGGTTCTTGACGTGCCCGGCGTGGTTGCGGCGCAGCGCTACGACCTCGCGGAACTGAAAATCCCCGACGACGAGGATCTACCCGCGCAACTGCCGCCTCCGACCCACCGCTACCTGGTGATCTACGAACTCGATCGGGAGCCCGATGCGGTGATGGCCGAGTTCCTCGAGCGCGTCATGTCCGGGAAGCTGTCGCTGGGGGAAACGCTGGACCTGTCCACCGTCTCGATGACCGGGTGGACACCCCGCGGCGAACGACGGCTGGCCGACTGAGGTGGGCGAACTCCGTGCGGTGATGCAGGCGCAACGCGCCTGTAGGCGATTCGACCAGGACGGCAAGGTGCTCGATTCCGACGTCGAGCAGATGCTGCAGACCGCGGTGCACGCGCCGAGCGCCGAGAACACTCAGCCCTGGTCGTTCGTCGTCGTCCGCGACCAGGAAAGCCGGGCGCTGCTGGCGAACTGGTGGACCGAGACGTGGAACGCCGGCGGCGGCGACTTCATCAAGCAGAGCCTCGACGACCAGGCACTGATCAATGACCTCGATTACGGCTTCAACCGGGGCGGATTCGCCGCGGCGCCGGTGGTCATCGTGGTGTGCGCCGACACGGAACGGGTCCAGGAAATCTACGCACCATCGTCGATCTATCCGGCCGTGCAGAACCTATTGCTCGCCGCGGCCGACCTGGGATACGGGTCGTGCCTGACGACCGGGCTGACCACGTTCGGCGTGGACCGCGTCCGGGAGCGACTGGAACTGCCGGACACGCTGTTGCCGATGGCGGCCGTCTACATCGGTCTGCCGGCGAAGAAGCTCTCGCCACCCCGCCGTCGACCCGCCACCGAGGTCACGTTCCGCGAGAAGTTCGGTGCCCCCTGGTGATCCGACCAACCCCAACCAGTGAGGCCGTCACATGCCATTGGCAATAACCGAAGACCACCAGGCGCTGGCCGACGTCGCCAAATCGATGGTGGCCGGCCGCGGCGGCGTTACGAGCGCACGACGCATTCTGCTCGAGGGCCACGAGGCCGGCCGTTGGTGGGAGAACGACGGTCTGTGGAAGGAGATCGTCTCCACCGGGTGGCTCGGACTGCACGTCGACGAGCAGTTCGGTGGCCAAGGCTACGGTGTGCCGGAGTTGACAATCGTGCTCGAGCAACTCGGCCGCGCCGCGATCGGCGGCCCGTTCCTACCCACGGTAATCGTATCGGCGGTGATCGCCGAAGCCGGTGACGACGAGCAGCGTGCGCGCTGGCTGCCGCGGCTGGTCTCCGGCGACATCGTCGCGGGCATCGGCACGACAAGCAATGCCCGGCTTGCTGATTCGGCGGTTACCGCGGATGCCGTCGCCACGCTCGGCGAGGGAAACGCCGACCTGTTCGTGATCCCGGTGGGCGAGGACCTGGTGCTCGTCGAGGCCGGCGACTCCGTCCGGACGGCCCGCACCGATTCCGTCGACCAGGTGATGCGGCCGATCACCGTTGTCGGGTTGTCGGACACCCCGGCCGTCGAGGTGTTCGCCGGCGCGGCTCCCGTCGCCGCCCGGATCGTTCGGTTGTTGGCGGCCGCCGAGGCCACCGGTGGACTGACGGCCTGCAAGGAGATGGCGACCACATATGCCGCCACCCGTGAGCAGTTCGGCCGCCCGATCGGGTCGTTTCAGGCGGTCAAGCACCACTGCGCGAACATGCTGGTGGACGCGGAGCTGGCGGTAGCGGTCACCTGGGACGCCGCGCGGGCGAAGCTTGCCGAGGCCGAGCTGGGCGCCACGATGGCGGCGGGACACGTGCTGCCCGCCTACCAGCGGGTGGCGCTGCAGAACATCCAGGTGCACGGCGGCATCGGCTACACCTGGGAGCACGACGCCCAGCTCTATGTCCGCCGGGCCACCGTGCTGCTCGCCTTCGCGGGCGGCGAAGACCAACTACGGCACGCCGTCGCCGCGCTGCAGCTGGGCGGAGCCCGTCGCGACCAGTCGCTGCAGCTGCCACCCGAAGCCGAGCAGCACCGCCTGGCGGTGCGGCAGTTCCGCGCCGAGCTGGAAAGGACCGACGCGGCCGAGCAGCAGAAGTTGTGGGCCCACAGCGGCTATCTGCAGCCGCACTGGGCCGCCCCCTACGGCCGAGACGCCGACTCCGTCGAGCAACTCGTCATCGAGCAGGAACTCACCGGCCTCGAACGACCGAGCCTCGGGCTCGGCGAGTGGGTGGTGCCCACCGTGCTGCAACACGGCAACCCCGAGCAGGTGGAACGTCTGCTCTGGCCGAGCCTCGAAGGGCAGTTGCGCTGGTGCCAGCTGTTCAGCGAACCCGGCGCCGGCTCGGACGCCGCGGCCGTGTCGACCACGGCGATCCGAACTGAGGGCGGGTGGCTGGTCACCGGGCAGAAGGTGTGGACGAGCGACGCGGTGAACTGCCAGCGGGGGCTGGCCACCGTGCGTACCGCGACGGATGTCCCCAAGCACAAGGGCATCACCGCGATGGTCATCGACATGGCGGCCGACGGCGTCGAGATCCGCCCGCTCAAGGAGATCACCGGCGAGTCGCTGTTCAACGAGGTGTTCTTCAACGAGGTGTTCGTCTCCGACGATGACGTCATCGGCGACGTCAACGCCGGCTGGAGCGTCGCGATGGCCACCTTCGGCAACGAGCGGGTGTCCATCGGCGGCGGTTCGGTAACCGTGGTCGCCGAGAGCCTGCTGGACGTCCTCGGCCGGCACAATAGCGGCGACCAGGGCCTCACCCGTGAGCTCGGTGCGCTGCTCATCGAGGCCTACGCGCTGGCGGCGCTGAACGTGCGCCAGGCCGCGCGTGCGGTCTTCGAGACCGGCCCCGGCATCGAGGGCAACATCGCGAAGTTGTTCGGCGCCGAGCACGCACAGCGCGTCGCCGAGTTGGGCCTGCGCATTGCCGGCCCCGCGCTGCTGACCGGAGGCGAGCGGGAGATCCTGCACGACTATCTGTTCAGCCGATGCCTGACCATCGCCGGCGGCACATCGGAGATCGTCAGAAACCTGATCGCCGAGCGAATTCTGCGTCTGCCGCGGGATCCCGCTCCGGCGCGGGACCAGAAGTAGGAAGGGGAGTGGAATGACCTGTGCGGTAATAGGAATCGGACGCACGACGTACTCACGGAAATCCGGCCGCACCACCCGTGGCATGGCCGTCGCCGCATGCCGGGACGCGATCGAGGACGCCGGCCTGACGCCGGCCGACATTGACGGCATCTGCACCTACATGGCGAACGACTCCGAGCAGCCCATCTTCGTCGGATGGGCGCTCGGCATAGAAGAGCTAGCGTGGGCCAACGCCATGTACGGCGGCGGCAACCTGGTGGCCGACCAGATCGCCACGGCGGCGGCCGTCATCGAGGCAGGCATGTGCAAGGCGGTGCTGGTGTACCGCTCGCTCAACGGCCGCTCCGGATACCGCTTCGGCCACATCGAAGGACCCAGGCAGGTCCCGCATCACGACCAGTTCGACACGGCGTCCGGGTTCATGGTTCCGCCGCAGTGGTTCGCCATGTGGGCCCGCCGCCATCAGCACGAGTACGGCTCCACCTCAGAGGATCTCGGCCAGATCGCCATCACGCAGCGGGCGCACGCCGGGCCCAACGAGCACGCGCTGCGCCGCGAACCGTTGTCCATGGACGACTACCTGGCCGCCCGCTGGATCAACGAGCCGTTCCGGGTGCTGGACTGCACGTCGGAAGTGGATGGCGCGGTAGCCATTCTGATCACCGGTGAGGACATGGCCCGCAACGCCAAGCAGCCACCGATGTGGTTGGTGGGATCGTCGAACTCCCAAGGCGGCGCCGGCTGGACGGAGTGGGACGATCCCACCGAGATGTACTCGCGGACCGCGGGTCCGAAGATCTGGGAGAAGACCGGACTCACTCCGGCCGACATGGACCTCGCCTGCATGTACGACTGCTTCACCTACACCGTGATGGCCACCATGGAGGGCTTCGGGTTCTGCGAGAAAGGCGAAGTGGGCAAGTACTTCTCGACCGGTCGCGCGACCTACGGCGGTGACGTCGTGGTCAACCCGCACGGCGGCCTGCTGTCCGAGGGGTACATCCACGGCCTCAACCACCACTACGAAGCCGCGCTGCAACTGCGGCACGCGGCCGGCGTGCGCCAGGTCGACAACGCTGCGCTGGCGCTGGTCACCGCGGGCGGCGGCCCGTTCGGCGGCGCCAACGTCTACAGCAG
>JAOPWF010000742.1 GCA_025965815.1 Mycobacterium sp. | reverse complement strand
GGACCCTTCGCCAAGTCGCTGATGGAAGCAGGCTGGAGTCCGACGGCCGCCGTCACCGCACGGCTCGCCGGCGGCGCACTGGTAATGGCGATCTTCGCCACCATTGTCAAGCCTGACTGGTTCCGGGAGGCGCTGCAGCACGGCAGGACCGTGGTGCTCTACGGGCTCATCCCTATCGCAGGTGCACAGCTCTGCTATTACAACGCCGTCGCGCACCTGTCGGTCGGCGTGGCACTGCTGCTCGAGTACACCGCGCCGGTGCTCGTGGTCGGCTGGCTCTGGGCCACCACCAAACGTTGGCCCGGCAATCGGACACTCGCCGGTGTCGGACTGGCGGTCGCCGGAATCATGTTGGTACTCAACGTGTTCTCCGGCGCCCACATCAACGCGATCGGCGTGGCGTGGGGACTGGGCGCCGCGGTCTGCGCCGCCTGCTACTTCATGATGTCCGACAAAGTCACCGCCGACGGCAGCGGCCTGAACTCGGTGACACTGTCGGCCGCGGGTCTAGTCTTCGGTGCCGCATCGGTCGCCGTGCTCGGATTGACCGGCGTCATGCCGCTGAACTTCACCACCAACGACACCGTTGTCGCGGGGTTGACGACGTCGTGGCTGGTACCGGTGATCGCGTTGGGTGTCATCGCCACAGCGATTGCCTACACGCTCGGCATCATGGGAATTGCCCGACTGCGGCCGAGTTTCGCTTCACTGGTCGGCCTTGCCGAGGTGATGTTCGCGGTGCTGGCGGCGTGGGTGCTGCTGGGTGAGGCGGTCACGCCGTCGCAGGCGGTGGGCGGCGCCGTTGTGCTGCTGGGGTTGACTCTGGCCCGCCAGGGCGACCGCAGCAAAAAGGTCAGCGCGGCAACGTGGCCCGATGGCGGTCCCATCGAGGAGCTCAAAGCTGGTAGCCGGGCGTGATGGGAAACATCTTCCCGACGCTCATCTGTCGCGACCGCTAACATCAACCTGTGAGGATTGATCTTGTTAGCCGACTTCGCCGGCACGACTCAGTAAACCTGTTGTCGCGCAGCGTCCGTGTCATTGCCTCGGGCGTGGCCACCGTGCTCACGGCGGGCGTGATGGTGATCGCGCCGGCCGTCGTTCCAATGCGAGCGGGCGTTCCGTCGGCGAACGCCGATCCGTGTCCCCCCATCGAAGTCGTCTTCGCCCGGGGCACCGACGAGCCGGCGGGTATCGGGCGCGTCGGCCAGACGTTCGTCAACTCGCTGCGCAAGCAGGTCGGCGGCAGGGACATCGGCGTCTACGCCGTCAACTACCCCGCAAGCTACGACTTCCTCGCGGTCGCCGGCGGTGCCAACGACGCCAGTGGCCACATTCAGTACATGGTGGCCAACTGCCCCGACACCAGGCTTGTCCTGGGCGGCTACTCACAGGGCGCTGCGGTGATCGACGTCATCACCGCGGTTCCATTCCCGGCAATCGGCTTCAACAGTCCGCTGCCGCCCGACGTACCCGATCACGTCGCCGCCGTCGCCGTCTTAGGAAATCCGAGCGCCAAAGTGGGCCTCCCTCTTACGTCGAGCCCCGTGTACGGATTCAAGGCCATCGACCTGTGCAACGGGGGTGACCCGATTTGCTCTGCCGGCAACAGCGTCCCCGCGCACAGCAATTACGGTCAGTCCGGACTCGCCAGCCAGGCCGCTGGTTTTGCGGCCGGTCTGCTGTGACCGGTGTCTCCAATCATCGGAAGAACTTCGGGCCCTCGGCCTCGGTGTGTGAGTATTAACCGCATGAGCGCAGTTGAGGCCCTTTATGCCGCGGTCCGACCGGCCGGTACAGCGGCCCGCAGGCTGATCGTCGGTGCGACAACGATGCTCGCGGTCGGGACCCTGGTCGTCGTATCGACGCCCTGGGCCGTCCCGAGGGCCGACGCCGCGCCGTGTCCCGACGTCGAGGTCGTGTTCGCTCGGGGCACCAACGAACCCCCCGGCATCGGCCGTGTGGGCCAGGCTTTTGCGGACACGCTGCAGTCTCAACTCGGAAGCCGCAGCGTGGACACGTACGGGGTGAACTATCCGGCGACGTATGACTTCCTGGCGGCCGCGACCGGGGCGGCCGACGCTTCCGCTCACGTAGTGACCATGGCGCAACAGTGCCCGGCGACGCGGATCGTGCTCGGCGGTTACTCCCAAGGTGCGGCAGTGGTTGACATGCTGGGAGGCATACCACCCCTCGGAAACAGGGTCGGTGAGGTCGGGTCGGCGCCACCACTTCCCGCCAGCGTTGCCGGCAACGTGGCGGGGGTCGCGGTGTTCGGAAACCCGGCGACGAAGTTCGGAAACCCGCTGTCCGCGAGCCCGCTCTTCGCCGGCCGGGCCATCGACCTGTGCAGCGACGGCGACCCAATCTGTTCCGACGGCCGCAACCCGTTCGCACACAAAAATTACGAGTCATCGGGCTTCCCCGTCCAGGCGGCCAATTTCGTAGCGGGATTGGTGTAGGCGCCGCACGGGTTTGGCGATCCATTACCACTCAAGTTCGTCTATTACGTTGCCGCTGTTGCCGTGTTTGGTAATCCGTCCAACCGACTAGATGGCGTGTAGTTCGTCCGTCGGACAACAGACACGTCAATATGTGCCGCTAATATTCGAGAATGCGCACTAACCGGCTGAGCGGGATTGTTCGACTTGTCGCGGCGGTGTTGGCGGCGGTCACCCTCGTGATCGCGCCCGCTGTGGCGCCGACCCGAATGCCCGGTGACATACCGGCCGCGTCGGCCGCATCCTGTCCCCCCATCGAGGTGGTCTTTGCCCGCGGCCGTCTGGAACCAGCGGGCACCGGCATACTCGGCAACGCGTTCGTCAGCGCACTGCGGTCCAAGAGCAGCAAGAACATCGGTGTCTACGCGGTGCGCTACCCCGCCGACAACCAGATCGACGTCGGTGCCAATGACATGAGCCAGCACATCCAGTACATGGTCAACAATTGCCCAGACACGCGGCTGGTGGTCGGCGGCTACTCACTCGGCGCGGGGGTTGCCGACGTGGTGCTCGCGGTCCCCATGGCGTTCTTCGGTTTCGACAGTCCGCTGCCGCCGGGTGCCGATGGGCACGTCGCCGCGGTCGCGTTGTTCGGCAACGGAGCCGCATGGGTCGGGCCGATCACGAACTTCAGCCCGGTCTACAACGACAGGACCATCGAGTTGTGTCACGGCGCCGATCCCGTATGCAACCCGGCCGACCCAAACACGTGGGAAAACAACTGGCCCGCCCACCTCGCCAACGCGTATATCAACGCCGGCATGGTGAACCAGGCCGCCGACTTCGTCGCCGGCAAGATCTAGTCCCGCGGGCAAGAGCGAATCGACCGGGGATCACTCATCGACGGTGCGCAGGTCGCGGGTGACCTTGGTGCGGGCCTCAAGCTCATCATCGCGCGGGTAGTCCACACCGACCAGCGTCAGGCCGAGCGCCGGCGCCGCGGTGAAGTCACTGGAGCGGCTGCTGAGGTTTAACAAGTCCGCGCACCAACCGGCTTCGCGCCGCTGCTCGCCGACGGCCAGTAACGCACCGACCAGTGACCGGACCATCGACCAGCAGAATGCGTCCGCGGTGACGAAGGCGGTGATCAGGTCTCCGTCGCGGGTCCAGTCCAGCCGCTGCAGATCCCGGATGGTGGTGGCGCCGTCGCGGTGACGGCAGAATGCGGCGAAATCCCGCAGCCCTACCAGCTCTCGCGACGCGGCCGCCATCGCCTCGACATCCAGGGGGCGCGGCCACGCCGCGATGTGGCGTGCCTGCTGCGGCTCGACGCCGTAATCGGCCGTCGATAACCGGTATTCATAGTGCCGGCGCAACGCCGAGAACCGGGCGTCGAAGCCGGCCGGGGCGCGGACGATGTCGCGGACTCGCACATCCGTCGGGAGGAAGCGCGCCAGCCGCCGCAGTAGCGGCAGAAACTCGGCATCGCCGTCGCGAGGTGTGCGGGGGTAGGCGTTGGACACCGCATCGGTCAGAACGTCGACGTGGGCCACCTGACCGGTGGCGTGCACACCCGCGTCGGTGCGCCCGGCGGCACGCAGCTGAACCGGGGTGCGGAACACCGTCGACAACGTCTCGTCCAGGACTCCCGCCACGGTGCGCTGCCCGGCCTGAGCGGCCCAGCCCGCGAAGTCCGTTCCGTCGTAGGCGATATCGAGCCGGAGACGGACATGCCCGCCATCGGAATCGATGGCGGGCATGTCGCTCATGACGTCAGGACTTGTCAGCGTCCTCGGACGCTTCATCAGCCTCGTCGGCAGCGTCGGCCTCGGCGGCGTCCGCTTCGGCCTCGGGAGCGTCGGTTTCGGCTTCCGGCGCCTCGGTGTCGACCACGGCCTCGTCGTCAGCGTCGGCCTCGGGACCGACCGCTGCCTCTGGCTCGACCGCTGCCTGCGGTGCGGCAGCGGCGGCCACCGGGGGCGCCTTCGACGCACCCGCGCGGCGGGCGCGGTTGGCCTCGGACGTCACCG
>JAOPWF010000737.1 GCA_025965815.1 Mycobacterium sp. | reverse complement strand
AGTTCCTGCAGTCGGCGCGGCACCCGCACCGACCACCCGTGGTCGCGAAAATGCCGGCGCACCTCACCGAAAATGGTGGGCACGGCGAACGGTAGGAATTCGCTTCCAGTATCGACGTCGAACCGCTTGACGGCCTTGATCAGACCCAGCCGCGCCACTTGCTTAAGGTCGTCGAGGGTTTCGCCACGATGGGCGAAACGTCGGGCGATGTGGTCGGCCAGCGGCAGGCACCGTTGCACGATGCGGTCGCGCTGGCACTCGTGTTGGGCAGTGCCAGGACGCAGACCGCCCAGCACGCGGAACATGTTTGGGACGTCGGCGTACTCGCGATCAGAGTGCGCGCCCGCGCTACGCGTCGAGGACCGCGTCATCGCCAACGTCCCCCCACCGTGTGACGGCGACGCCGACTGCGGACGCGAGCCCATCGAGACAACGCCGTGTCGGGACCCGCTGGCGAGTCAACCGGATCGACGGCCGCAGCACGGCGGGGCGCCTCGCCACGGCCGTCGGAGGACATGTGGTAGCGGTCGGCAGAACCAAAGAACTCATGCAGCGTCCATTTCGGCGAAGGTGGCACACCCGGGGGCGCATCCGCTTCTCCAACGCGCCTTCAGCGGCTCGGACAGGGTTCCGACGGGGTGGTCAGCCGTTCTGACGTCTCATCGGACGGCCCACAATCGCTCGTGATGCGAACCGTACCCAGGGTCTTCCCGGAAGTGGTCGCCGCTTAAACCACGTGCACGTGCTCCGCCCGTAGCCCGATGGGGGTGGGCCGGCTGCGCAGGCCCCCGTCGGCGATAAGGATCCTAAGAATCTCGGGATGGCGAAGGGTTGCAGCCGCCAGGATCCGCTCTCGCCCATCGTAGTCGCGCCGACGCTATCGGCCCACAGACCAGGCCTTTGTCCGCCGTCGGCACCTGCCGCCCCCGATGCCCAGGACGAACCTCGGTATCGGCCTGCGGCCGGCGCACATTAGCTCTGCTCACATGAGCGCGCGGGCGACCGCGGGTCGCGATAGGTTCGCCACAGGTTGGGTACCCAACCAGGGCATTCGCGGACCGCTGCAATGGCATCGACCGGAGTAGCTCCTCACGGAGCAGGATCGCGACACGTCCGCACTGGGATTCGAGCGCCCTGCATGATGGACCGAACGGAGTCGTTATGGCTGCATTTGCCCCGGTAACCGTGCCGACACCCACTGCCGTGCCGGACGCCGGCGCGACGTCTCGGCGACACACCCTTGAGCTGGATATTCGCCGAGTCTCTCCGACGGCGGTGGCGATCAGTGCACACGGCGATATCGACGCAACGAATTGTTCCGAACTGACTGATTACGCCGTCGGTATGAGCGCCCGTTGTCGCGAGTTGGTCATCGATTTCAGCGACGTGGATTCCTTTGGCGTCGAGGGGCTTCGGGCGCTCGAACTCATCATCCGCAGTTGCGCGAAGGTCGGTGGCCGGTGCGTTTTGGTGCCCAGTGCTGCGGTGTCGCGGCTGCTTCGCCGATGCGGGCCCACCGCGGTCCCGCTCACCGCCCCCAGCGTGGAGGTCGCGGTCGCCCTGTTGGGCCGATCGGCTACTCGGCCCCTTCACCTGCTCACGAATTCGCCCTAGCTACTTCGACCTGAAACCCACCGGGCGGGCCCACCGGGCACTCCCGGGTGGTGACGCCGCTAAGTTCCTGGCGCACAGCACGATCCGACGGAGGGTAGGTCTACCGATGCCGGGCGCGATCAATTGCCCGACATCTCGTCAGTGGCGCGTTGGCGGCTCCCGCGCTCGCGGACCGCGGCGCCGTCGGGCTCCTGCGCGAGCGCGCCATACACGGTGTCAGCCCGCGTCGGGCATGCGCGGCGGCAGCATCGGTGTCGAGGGGTCCACGATGGCCTCGATAAGGACCGGCCGGTCCGCCTCAAACGCGCCGCGCCACGCGGCGGGCGCGCTCATTCCGCACGTTGGAGCGCTTCGGTGTGCACACCCCCCGCCTGGGAACCGCAAGGACGTGACCAGTCTGGTCAAATTCCACTGGAAGCCCGTGGCGGGTGTCCCATTCGCTGGTGTGGGAAGAGGCGCAGATCGCCGCCGGCTGCGACCCGGACTTCCACCGCCGCGACATGGCTGACGGCATCGAGGCCGGCGCTTACCTGGAATATGATCTCGACATCCAGGTCATGCCCGACGACGCCACCGACAGTGTCCTGTCCGGATTTAGGTTGCGACAGGCCGGGCCGGTGAGCAAGCTCAGCGACCGCGTCGCGGCCCGCACCCGCGTTCGCCGCAACTGCGCACCGGCCACCACCGAGAGACGACGCCACGCCTCCCGAACCGGGGAAGCCCGCCGATGGCGACGACGACGGCCCGCCGGCGACCGTGATTCCGTTCGCGATCTTCGATGCCGACGCCGAGGCGGAGCGGTGGTTCGAGGCGATCGCCGACGAGCCGCTGACCACGAAGGAAGGGTGGCGGCGCTTCGTTGACCGGCAACCGCACCCGCCGGTGCTGCTCGGCGCGGTTCGGCTGGCGAAGCTGTCTGAGCGTGACCGGGCGGCCTACGACGATGGCCGCCGCGGGTATCACGCCGACCTGCCGCTGGTGAGCACCCCAATTATCCGGAAGGTGATCAGCACCTCGCGGTTGTTGGTCCAGCTCAACCGCAATCAGGTGTCGGCTCGCCGCGGGGTGATCATCTCTGGGGCGTCGGGCACCGGGAAGACCACCGCATTAACCCAGTTGGACCGCACCCACGAACTGCACACTCGCAAGCGGTATCCCGCCGATCGGCACCGGCTGCCGGTTCTCTACGTCACCGTTCCGCCGGCGGCGACCCCGCGGATGCTCGCTGTGAAGTTCGCCCGCTTCCTGGGCCTGGAGTTCACCGGCCGGGCGAACATCACCGACATCGTCGACGCGGTCTGCGCCACCGCCGCCCACACCCGTGTGGAGCTGGTCTGCGTCGATGAGCTGCACAACCTGAATCTGGCCACCCGCGCCGGCGCCGAGGTGTCCGACCAGCTGAAGTACTTCGTCGAACGGCTGCCAGCCACATTCGTTTATGCCGGCATCGATGTGGAGGCGCAAGGCTTGTTCGCCGGTGTCCGCGGCCGCCAGATCGCCGGCCGGTTCACCGTCATCCCGGCCCCGCCCTTTGCCTACGGCACCGGCGCCCAACGCGGGCAGTGGCGGGCGCCGATCGCCGCTTTGGAGTCCCTGCTGCGCCTGCACCGCCACCGAGGATGGCAGCGAACAGATCAGCAAGCAGCTGCTCGACAGCTTCGCGGTCGACTACGCCGCCGAACGCGCCGATACCGCATCGCGGCCAGGGGTCGGCCACCCCGGCTGAAAGGACGGGGGCGGACGCGCCAGCTACTCGCTGGCCAGCGGTGTGAAGGAGCGGTCCTCAACGGGCAACAGGTCCGGCAGCGGCGGGCGCCCCACCCACCACTGCAGTTCGGCCATGTCCGCCCGCGGCGCGTACCACGCGCGCATGGCCCAATCCCACCGCGCGCCAGCGGCCTTCGCCGCATCGTTGTCCGCGTAGGGCACTGTCCGACATGGGCTCAGTGAAGCGCGGGACAACGACACTCTCGGTGGTCAGTCGGCAGCTGTCCACAGCTCGCGCATCATGCACAGGGTCTACAGCTCCAGGCCGCCGGCCGTTCTGACGTGTGCCCGCGGCGGCGCTGTTCATTGCGCTGAAGCACCTCGGCGGGGGAAGCAAGTCCTCGGTACGTTCGGCCTCGGCGTGCATCGTGCGGGGCCTAGCAACGCCGACCATGAGCCGAACAGCGCCACTAAGGCAGAACTCGCCGAGCTCGCAAGAAATCACGTGTATTACGAAGTCGCCATGCTGCGCACGGCCACCTCGACGACAACCACGGTGCGTCTGCCGATAGGTGTCAGCAGGCCACGTCGACGTAGACGGTCTTATTGGTCACTGTCGTGACGATGTCCTGGCCGGCACCGGGTGCGCCGGAGTCTGTGCGTGAAAACGTCTGGCCGGGCCGGACCGCGCTGATCGTGCAGCGGTCAAGCGGAGCAGTCCCGACGCGGTTCACGATGACCTGATAGCCCTGGGACCGCAGCTGGCTGACCGTACCGTCCACAGACGACGGGCCGGACGGAGCGGCGTTGGCCGTTCCGGCCAGTCCGAGCGCGGCGGATGCCAGTGCTCCGGCGGTGAGTGTGGTGAAGAAGAAGTTTTGCATATTCGTACCTTTCGAGTGTTCTGGTGAAGTTCCGACAGGAACCGATGGTCGGTGATCACCGGGTACGAGAGCTTGGAGGTTTCGTGGTGATCGGGGGGGAGATTGCAGGTATTTCGACACGAGTCGGCTCCATGTCTCGCAATAGACCGACAGCATCGGGGCCGCCGGCCGATGTCGGCGCCCCGCATCAGTCATTCGACGACGGGCAGGAAACGTCGACGTAGACGGTGTTCAACCGGGTGGGGTCGACGGGGCCTGCGGAATCACCATGGACACCGGTGACAGTGCACTCGGACAGCGGGGCAGTCACCGACCCGTTGAGTAACACGTTGTAGCCCTGGGCTTGCAGGCTACTGACGGCGTCAGAGGCCGATGAGCCTCCGATGGGGGCCGCTGCAGCCGCGCCGGCCAATCCCAGGGCGGTTGCTGCCAGGGCGCCGACGGTTGCCGCAGTCGTGGTGAAGGTCTTCATGATCTTGCTCCTTTGGTGGTGCTCGAGTTCCGGCTGGGAACTCTTATCAATAAATAGCGCGGCGGGTTACAGCAGTTGGAAAGTCGTGTCGCCGGCTGGGTGCCTGATATCTGACGACATCCTCATAGGCCGCGCCTCAGTTCAATGAGCCCGGAAAATAGCGAAATCTCTTTCACTTCGGTGTTGCCGGATGGTATTCCGCGACAAGGTGCGCGGCGCGGGAAAGCAGACGCTGCCTTCGGGAGAGTGCGCGTGCTGCCGGTGATCGCAGACGGTGACAGCCGAGCTCGCCTGCCGGAGCCGGAGATGTGTGGCCAGATCACAGGCACCTCGAGTCCCAGCGGGCGCCGCTGGCGCCGCCAATCCCGGTAGGGCCAGCAGTGGTGGCCGAGATCCAATCAGACCAAATGCACATCACATTGGTGCCTCTGCCACTGGTTATTGAACCCGTCGCAGCGTGCGCGATTATGTTTCACTCGCAGTGACTAGCGCGCGGTCGATAATGCGCCGAAAATGCGGGAAACCAGTCACTCTGCTGACCGCACATTAGTCCTTTTGCAAGCCTGCGATCGCGTTGGCCACTTACCCAATTAACGAGGCACGGTCGCCAATGGTTCATCATTTGACATGAGGCCGCGGCGCGGCGTCAGACAATTGTGAGAACCGACAAACCGGCCAGCCGCCCTCAGTTGCTGGGCCTGCTGGCGCAGCGGCGGCGTGATGGGCTTACGGTGAAGGCCCCGACAGCCACGCACGTGACAGCCCGTGGACCGCCGCGAAGCGCAGGCGATCACCCACCAACCACGGGCCGGGCGGAGAGAAACGGCCTACGCGACCGTGGTTTTGCTGCGGCTGCTCAGCACAGACGCCGCCACCAAAACCACGGTGAGCACCTCGGCGATCACGCTCACCGCCGCTTGGGGCGACGGTTCCCAGCCGCGCTCGGTGAACCCGAACAGGCCCATGGTCCGCGAGAGCGCGAAGGCGATCAGCGTCCCCACCGACAGCAGCGCGCCGGCCCACTGCAGCCAGTAGGGTCCGCCGGCTAGGACCAGCACCACGAGCGCACAAAACATGCTGGCCTGCAACAGGAACGCCGGCCCAACCGTGGGGACGTGGTTGTAGCCATGGATGTAGAGGTAGGCGTGGATGACGCCGCTGACGGCCACGTGGCCCCGATGCCCACGCGCATCGCCCACTGCGAAACGGTATTCATGACAGCGTCTGCTCTTTCAACGCCAGCGCCTGTTGGCCCTTCGTGTAGCTGACCTGGCGGATACCCAGCGCGTTGTGGAGTTTCCCGGCGGGCAAAGTAATCGGTTTGGGTGCCGGCCCGTCGCCAGGATGAGGTAACGGGTAGGCGGTGGTGGTGCCGCTGTAGAACGTCACGTTGCCCTCGGTCTTGGAAAACAGTTGATGCACATGCCCGTTGAGGCAGGTCACTGAGGAGAATCGCTTCAAATAGCTCAGTGCTTGCGCGGCGTCTTCGGTGCCCAACCCCCAGTCCGGATACATCGCAAACAGCGGGATGAGGCTGAACACCACGATCGGAGTATCGCTGGACATCTGCGCAACATCCTTCCGGCTGGGTGCCGTGCTGGAGCTCGAGCAGCCTGCAACCAACAGGGCAGCCGCTGCGGCCCCGGCGACGGCGGGCAGCGCAGCGACCGAGCGATGATGAGGTCGGGTCATGACGGTGCGAACCTCCGTGATCGATGAGGAGCCCGCAGGTGCGAAGTGCTCACCAAGAGATAGCGAGGCCGGTTACACGACAGGGCGGTCAGGTCGGCTCGCCGGGGGCGAACACTTCGATCATGCCGTTGACCTCACGAACCACTAACCGCGGCAACGGTGCCAGCGCCGTCGGCGCCGGATGGGAGAGCACCTCTCCCAGCGGCTTGTCACCGTCGATGCTGTTCGGATGGTAGGGAGCCAATTCGGTGTGGATGGCGCTCTGGTGCATTGCCGTCGCGCAGCATGTCGAACAGGTCCACATCATCGAGGCGTTCATCTTCGAGCTGGGCAAATGCTACGAGCAGGCCATCAAGGAACGCGAGCTACAGGTGTTGGCCAATGTTGACACCGACCTGTGCGCACAGGTCGCCAAGGGTTTGGGACTGCCCGCGCCGAAAGGCACCCCGCTGGTGACAGCACCCGTTGGCGGCGTCCTGAATTCCGGGCGCCGGTCTGTCATTGTCGAACGCACACTGCTCACCGCGCGGTCGATTGAGTTCGACGCCCTAGTTGTTGGGACGACCAGCGGGGATATCAGGCTGACCATGCTGCTGCAGGAGGCTTTCCAGCACTGCAAACCGCTCGCCGCCTGGGGTAACGGCCTGGCCGTCCCTGGAATCGGCCGGCATCGGCAGCGCCGACCCCGGGGTCCTGGTCAGCGACAACGTCGACAAGTCATTCACCACGGAGCTGACGTCGACGCTCGGGATGCACCGCGTGTGGGACCGCGCTCGGGCGGTGACGGCCTCGCGGTGCCGGCCGCGAAATAGCCGCACGCGGCCAGGTTGCACCACCACGGTGTGGGGAAGCACACATCGATATTCGTTCTGGCCATCCGACCGTGAGTTCGGGTCACCGTATTCGGGGGTATGCACGGTTGCAGACGCGTTACGAACTGTCCCCGCCTCCGAGGAGAAGACGTCGATGACCGTGCTGGTGGTAACTCTGCTGATGACATTGATGATCGCGCCCGTCGCGGTGAGTCTTCGATAAAGTCCTGCGGGGGCTCTGACCTCGGGTTCTCCGTATCGACCTGTAGTCTGGAACTTCCGCGGTGCGCACCAGGCCGCCCAGCAACGCCGCTCAGCACATGCGCTGCCACGTCGCCCTCGGGGCGGCCGACATATGCAGACCCCGCCGTGGCCATGGCCCGTCAACGGGCCGGCCACCCCGTGTTGCATTTCGTGCACCAACAACGACAAAGGTTTCGATGACCGCAGTACGAATACAAGCCAGTAGCGCCGACTTGGACGATGCCCAGCGCATCGTGGACGCGGTGACGCAGGCGTTCAGCGCCAAGGTCGTCGGTCAGGAGAACCTGCGGGAGTCGCTACTCATTGGGTTGCTGGCCGGTGGGCACATTCTGCTGGAGAGCGTCCCGGGACTGGCCAAGACCACCGCGGCCCGGGTGATCGCTGGATCGATCCGCGCCAGTTTCCACCGGATTCAGTGCACACCAGACCTGCTGCCCAGCGACATCATCGGCACGCAGGTGTACGACTCGGCGACGAATTCCTTCGCCACGCAGCTGGGCCCGGTACACGCCAACATCGTGCTGCTCGATGAGATCAACCGCTCCAGCGCCAAGACGCAGAGCGCGATGCTGGAAGCGATGGAGGAGCGCCAGACCACCATCGGCGGTAGCGAGTACCCGATCCCGGAACCGTTCGTGGTGATCGCCACCCAGAACCCGGTCGACCAGGAAGGCACCTACCCCCTCTCGGAGGCGCAGACCGACCGGTTCATGCTCAAGGAGATCTTGGGCTACCCCTCCGCGGAGCAGGAGGTGGAGGTCATCGCCCGCATCGACGCCGGGGTGTACGACAAGAGTCAGACGGGCCACCCCGTGGTCGGGTTGGACGACGTGAGCCGCCTGCAGGAGATCGTCCGCACCGTGCACATGGATCCCGAGCTGGTTCACTACGCCAGTGAGCTGGTCGCCGTGACCCGCAACCCCCAGCAGTTCCTGCCAGCTGCGCTGGCTCGGCTCATCGAATACGGCGCCAGCCCGCGCGCTACCATCGCGTTCAGCAAATCAGCACGCGCGCTGGCAGTGCTGTCGGGACGCAACTATGTCCTTCCCGACGACATCGAGAAGCTGGCCCACCGGGTTCTGCGCCACCGGCTGATTCTGGGATTCGAAGCCGCTACTGCCAGGGTGACGCCTGATGTCGCGGTCGACGCCGTACTGCAGTCGGTCCGGGTGCCCTGAGGGCGGCTTGTGGGTCAGCACCTCAACCGGGCCAAATTGCATTTCGGCACCGACACCCGCGGTCTGCTTGAGGGCGGCCGCTATGCGTTGCTGCACACCCGGACCCTGGAATTCGACGATCTGCGGCCCTATGTCCCCGGAGACGACGTCCGCGACATCGACTGGAGAGCGTCGGCACGGTCCGGCGGGGCCGTGCTGATCAAGCGGTTCGTCTCCGAAAAGCACCACAAGATTCTGCTGATCGCAGACGCCGGTGCCAACATGTCCGCGTTGGCGCCCAGCGGCGAAGTGAAACGCGACGTGGCCGCCCATGTCATGGGCGCCATTGGGCTGATCACACTGGGCCGTTCGGACGAGATCGGCATGGTGTACGGGGATTCCCGCGGATGCGCAAACATCCGCAACCGGCGCGGCGAAACCCACATCGAACACCTGCTGGACCGGTTCTACACCCACAGCCTGTTCCGCCCCGGACGCAGCGACATCGCCACCCAGATGGCTTATGCCGCAACCGGACACCAGCGGCGCATGCTGATGGTCGTGGTCTCCGACGAACCCGACGTCGACCGCCGGCTCGGCGCCGCCCTGCAGCTGCTGTCCGGGCGTCACGACGTCCTGTGGGTCATGGTGTCAGACATGCCCGCCGTCGGCTCGGCCGAGGACGACCTGGACGGCTACGACATCGCCACCGGCGGCGTCGTACTGGGCGCCGACACCGTGGGACCGCGCGTCGTCGCGGCCTATCAGCGCGCCGAACAGGCCCGCGCACAGCGTCTTGACGCCTTTCTGAACTCCTCCGCGATCCCCCACGCCACGATCGGCAGCAGTTCTGAAATCCGCAGCAAGATCAGGGATCTCAGCGAGGCGTTCAGCCATGCCCGGTGATCTGCTCTACTACCTGTCCGGCCCTACCGCCTACTCGTCGTGGTGGCTCGTCATCGCGGCGGCGCTGGTGGTCGCCGTCATCGGTTGGTACGCCGGCGTCGTGGTGTGGACGCTGCCGCCGCGGCGGCTGGCCAGGATTCCGCTGATCCGCGCCGTCCACGCCCGGCTGATCCGCCGCGGATTCGCCCGCTCCATCCGCGTTGCCGGGCAGCGTCACCGGGCGGGCGGCCTCTCGTCGGCGCAGGCCGCCGCGGTGATGAGCCGCACCCTGCGCAGCTTTCTCGCGCTGCGGGCTGGCGGCAGCGGGGCCCGGTACATGCACGTGGGGGATATCGCCGCCGGCGATCTGGCACCGGCCGCCCCGGTGTTGTCCGCGCTCAACGACGCGCGGTTCAACCACCGCTCGCAGGTCGACCTCACCCGCATCGAGCGGGATGCCGAGGAGGTGATCCGATCGTGGAGCTGAGGTGGTGGCCGGTGGCCATCGCCGGATTGATCTGTCTTGTAATCGGTATCACCGCGGCAACGCTGCTACCGAAGTCGCGGGTTCGTCGGCGGCTGCGCCCGCTGGCCCACGTCGACCGGCTCACCCGGCTGCCGGAATACGCCCGCGTGGTCCGCAGGCAGTTGTGGTCGATGCTGGTCATCGCCGCGCTGCTGGTGATGGTGTTCCTGGCGGCTCTGCTGGTCAGTGCACGCCCCGTCGGGTCCTCCTCGGCCAGCCGCGACTTCGCCGCGGTGTACCCCGAAGACATCATGCTGTGCGTCGGCGAACCGGTCACCGACCCGGCCACCGCGGGGGTCCTGAATTACTTTGCCCGACAGGCCAAAACCTTCGACACGCAGCGGATCGGTCTGACATCGTCGACGTTGCGGGTGGTGCCGCTGACCCGCGACTACCAGTACGCGGCCGACCGATTCAGCCGCTACGCCACACTCGCCGCGGTGCAGGGCAGTGTCGAGGCCAACAAGCCGGTA
>JAOPWF010000724.1 GCA_025965815.1 Mycobacterium sp. | reverse complement strand
CGTTCCTGCCGCAGCGATCAGCCGGCGATGCCGAGGATCGCGTGGGGGTCCCCGGTGAGAACCCAGATACCGTGGTGAACTCGACTTCTTCAACGCCACGCAGCCGCTTAGCTTAGATCACCGCATGACCTTTGTGTTCTAGAGGCTTGAGGTCTCGGCGAGGTTGAGTACGAAGTCGCGGACGTTGGCGGAGGTCGCCGCGTCGGCCACTTCGCCTTCGGTTTCGATTTCGGCATCTTGTGCGACATGCACAATCTGTGGCCCTTCGTCGATGAGCAACTGGCTCAATCCCAGCGCAGCGCAGGTTCGCAATGCTGGACGTAGGACACGCTTCGCTTCGTCGGTGTTGCCGGCCACGGCTAGGCACAGCGCCAATTGGATCGTGGCATGAAGGTGCGCGCGCGGGCGCTTGTTCTGATCAACATCTTCAAGACGAGCGCGGGCCCGCCGGCAAGCCGTAGCGATCGCTGACGGCGTTCCGTCGATCATGAACAGTCGGATTTGTGAATCTTCCGCGAGTTCGGCTGCAGCATCGCCAATTCCCTCGAGCTGTTGAGAACCCGCGCTCGTGATTCGCCGTGCCACCGACTCGTCGACCGACTCGCCCGACATGGCGGCAAGTCGGACACTTTCATAGAGCAGGCGCGCCTCGAGTCGTGGTAGGTCGAATTTTCTCGCGATCTCCAGACCTTCGGCAAGTCGCCTGTCGGCGGCCGTCTTGTCACCGCGGGCAAATTTCAGACGCGCCCCGGTCGCGAATGTGGCGAGCAAGAAGTCGACGATTCCGCCCTCGGCGCCGAGTTCATAGGCGCCGTCGAGCAATACCTCCGCCTCGTCGAGTTGGCCGCGTTCGTAGAGAAGCTCTCCCAATAATGACCCGGCGAGCTTTGCCACATAGGTTGGGCGTCCGGACGGCAGCAGCGCGATTCGCATTGCGTGTCGCAGGTGCGCTTCGGCGCCGGCGACGTCAAGCTGCTCGTTCGCAGCGATCGCCGCAAAACAGTATCCGTAGCTCACGCTCAGCGTTCCAGAAATTCGCGGATGGTATTGGCGTCCCCACCTCTGCCAGCGAAGCGCGTCATCGAAGTCGAACGCTCGAAGCGCCCGGAATGAGGCGAGGTCGGCTGCGCGGCAGAGGATGAAAGGGCGCAACGTGTTGGCCCGCTCGACGCACGCCGCAACGGCATCGGTGGAGGTGTCGATGCGGTCCTGGAAAGCGGCGATCACCGCGTGAATCAGGTCCATTTCGGCGCGCATGTCGCCAGCTTGGTCGTTCGAAACCGAGTCGATGCCGGCCTCAGCCAACCGGAGCGCGTCCTCGGCCGCCGCCAGGCGGTGCAGGACTACGTTTGCCCACGCAATATCGACCTGAAGCCTCGGGCGCGTATCGGCGAATTGCGCCGGCAGCTTGGCCGCAAGCCCGATCAACGTGCTCATCTGGGACTGCTCCATCAGATCCGTGGCCGTCTGCTCGACGGCATCGGCCGCCTGCTGTGCCTCGCCAGCGAGAATCAAGTGATCGACGGCCTGGCTGAGCATCTGGTGTTCGGTAAACCACTGCGCGGCTCTGCGGTGTAGTTCTGGTATCCGATCCTCTGCGTCGCGCTCGAGGCGGTGCAGAAGGTACTCGGCGAAAAGGTGGTGGTATTGGAACCACGATCCCTCGGCGTCGGTCCTCCGTAGAAAGAGATCACGCTCTTCGATCTGTTCGAGGACGCGTCCACTACGCCGGTTATCGGTGAGGGCGGTTGCCAGCCCGCTACAGATCTGTTTGGGGATGCAGGTCGAAAGCATGAAATCGAGTAGGTCCGGTTCAAGGCTGTCCAATACGTTCGACGCCAAATACTCGCCTATTGCTCTGTGGCGCCCGGACAATTGCTCGATGAGTGCGGCCGGATCGGCGTGGTCCCGAAGCGATAGTGATGCCAGCTGCAAGGCGGCAGCCCATCCGTCTGTGGATTCCTCCAGTTCGGCCACGTTGGCTGTCGTGAGGTCGAGTCCGCACTGATCGACCAACAGCGACCGGGATTCGGCAGTATCAAACTTGAGAAGCGAAGCGTCGATTTCTACGAGTTCGCCCTGAACTCCCAGCGTGCTGAGCGGCAGCCCGGTGCGGGTCCGGCTCACGACAATCAAATGTAGGTGGTGACAACTATTCTGGAGTAGATACGCGAGAGCGTTCGTGGTTTCAGTATTGTCTACGCGATGCCAGTCATCGATTACCAGAGCGAGGGTCTGTTTGTCGGAATGCAGGCAATTGATCAAGGCGTTAAGGACATACTGATGCGTATTTTCCAAATGCCCTTCGAACTCTTGTTGTAGCGTGTCCGCGAGATCCGGCATGGTGCGGCGAATCGCCTCAACCAGGTGGGCGAGAAACCAGACCGCGTTGTTGTCGTCACCATCGATAGCCAGCCATGCACCCTTGAGACCCTGTCGAGTGAGGGCTTCGCCCCATTGCGCGGCCAGGGTGCTCTTGCCGTAGCCGGCGGGCGCGTGGATGAGTACCAGCTTTGGTCTTCGTCCCGAGCCGAGGCGATCGAGGATTTGTTGCCTCGGCACCGTCGGGCGATTGAATGTCGGCGGCCGAAATCGTGTCGGTGCGCTTGGCGGGTAGTGCACTCTCTCGACCGAGATTGGGCTGTCTGACCGTAATCCGAGAGCCGCTGAATGCCCGGCATCTGTGTCGGAGCACGATGCGTGGACGTCGGTCGGCGGTGCCGGTAACTCCAGCGGAAGCTCGACGATGTTGAGCGCCACCCGTGCGCCGGCTGCTCGCAGAATCTCACCGAATGCTGCGGCAGAGCTGGGCCGGCGTGCGGGATCGACATTCAACCCGAGCTCTAACGCCGAGCAGATCGGGTCCGGGACGCACTTCGCGCGAAGATCGGGGATCGGCCCCGCCGTCACACGGCGAAAAAAGGCGATGGGGTTCTCGCGTGATCGAAACGGAAACGGCGGTTCGCCGCTGAGGAGTGTGAAGAGCGTGGCCGCCAGGCTGTAAACGTCCGCAGACACCGAGGGTGCGCGACCCTCGAACAGCTCCGGCGCGGTGTAGGACGGGGATCCGACCAAGATATTCGCGGCGATCTCGTGGCTACCCGTGATGCGCGCAATGCCGAAGTCGCTGAGTTGCGGTTCCCCATAAGTAGTGAGCAGGACGTTGGCGGGCTTGACGTCGCGGTGGAGGACGCCCGCACGGTGAGCGGTTTCCAGCGCGCCCGCCAGTCGCACCCCAATTGTCAACGCCTCGCGGACGGGGAGCGGTCCGTGGTCGTGCATCCAGGCGCTGAGCGTGTTTCGACTGTGATATGGCATCACAATGTATGGACGCCCGGTGAAGGTTAGGCCGGTGTGTAGCACGGGCACGATGTTCGGGTGGCCGGAAACCCGTCCCATGGCCCGCTGTTCGCGATCGAAGCGCGCGAGGTCGACGTCGTCGGGATCGGAACTGAGCACCTTGATCGCGACGACGCGGTCGAGTGACGGCTCGTCGCAGCGATACACCACTCCGAAGCCGCCGCGCCCCACGGGCTCCGCCTCTTGGTAGCCCTCTGCCTCGAGCTCGGCGACGATTCCCGATGCAAGCTTGCGTTGAGTGTCGTCGGGATTGGCCACCGCTACTCCACCCACACACGAGCTGCACTGCTGGAGGGGATCTGATCCGACCGATAGAGCAAATGATCCATGCGACCCGGTACCAGTGTTCTCATCGCATCTACCTTCGTTGCAGCTATTTACCCTACTCCCGCCAGCCCGGCCGGCAATGTCCTTCCTCTGTGTTCTCTAGCTGACTCAAGATTGTCGCTACGCAGCTGGATGAGCCTCACAGTCAAAGCTCGCCAAAGCTCCTTGCCTCCGTTCGGAGAGCAGAACCATCCGGTGAGGATGCAGACGAACCAGTTGATCCGTACTCGAACGGCGAGGTGGGAACCCAGAAGCGCTGTTTCGGTTGCACTTTCGGCGGTGTCGACGGGATCACTGCGGCTGTCCGTAGACGGCCACCACGACGGTGCGATCCAGACTGTTTTCCGACCACACCCCGATTTGGGTGTTGGCACAGTCGGACATGATGGCGAAATAGACGGGGTTGTAATACCACTGGTTGATCAGCTCAATGCCGCTGATTGCCAGGGCCGGATTGATCGCCACGGTCTCGGCCACCTTGCCACGGAATCCAGCGGCCCCCACCCGGCTTTGTGGGTTGGACCCGTCGGAGCCAATGTCACCGTCGAGGTTGCGGTTGTTCAGCACGTCGTTGGTGTGCCACTCGGCGGCGAGTTGCAGTTGTGGGTTGATGCGGACGTCGTTGGTGCAGCCTGCCTGATGTTGAATGGTGTAGACGTTGGCGACCACGCCGTCGTTGAGTCGCTTGTTGTCGGCATGGGCACTGGGCGTGCCCAGCACGAGACCCGGAGTCATAAGAACTACGGCAGGCAGGGTCAGCGGCCGATAATGCACGTCGGTCTCCTCTTGGTCAGCCGTCGCCGGGCGCCGGTCGGTAGTGCGCTGCTGAGTTCCTCAGCTGCCAGATCAGCGCAGGGCAGAGTTCGTTGACCGCCTGCGTGATCAGATACGAGGCCTGGTAATCATCGGACGTGGCGAAGTCAGCCTTCACGTCGCCCATGACCTGTGCGTAGGTGCGGCCTTGAGACACCTTGTCGCAGATGCCGTGTCCGTACCCCAAGGCGTCATCAGCGTTGGCGAAGTTGTACCCGGGCCGCACCGTCACGTTGACCAGATAGGCCACCGCATCGGCGCGCGCGCACGGTGTGAGCGCCACTGTCGCGACACCACATAACACTGCACACGCGAAAAACACACCCGCCAGCGACTTCCCCGGCGTGCGATGGGATACGGATCGGTGCTGCATCATCGTGGTATCAGACTGGATCGAACCCGGAGATCAGCCATCGGCCGTCGACCTCGTCGAGGGTGACCCGAACGGTTGATGCGGTGTCGGTCGGCGCACCACCCTTTCCGACGATGACGGTCTGGTTTACGAACAGCAGGACGACCGCGTGGTTGTCGGTCGCCAACGTCGAGGCCGCGGCCGGGACGGTGGCCACGGCAGAGATCTGCTTCTCCTTTGCTCCCGGGATTACAACATCGTGGGTTAACGACGTGTAGGAGTTCAGGAACGTACCGGTCAGCCGCCCCTGCGCGGCCTCAAGGTCCTTTTGCGCGGTGTCTGGTTTGTACGAGAGCAGCGCGATTGTGCCGTCGGTGGCGGCCCGCACGGATTCCGGGCGGGCAACCTCAGCGTCGCGGACCGAGGCGTCCTGCCACTTCAGAAAGCCCGCTGCCAATGCCAGCAGCAGCGCCAGCCCGGGCAGTACCCCGTAGGCGATCGCCCGCGACCAGCGGATGCGACGCTTCGGGTTCGTCGGCTGGTCATCGTCGTGGTCTGATTCCTCGACCTCCGTGGACGCTTCGGTGGCGTCGCCGGCGCGGCGGGGCTTCGGCCACCTCATGGCACGAACTCCACGCTGGAGACTTTGGCCTGGTCGCCGACCTTCTGCACCGAGATGCTCATCCGCCACGCCCGCGGATCCTGTTCGGGTGCACCGGCATTCGACGTCTTCACGGTCACGGCCACCAGCACCTGGGCAGTGTCGGCCGTCTCAGACTCCAGGCCGGCCTCCGTAATCGTGCCGACCGTAGTCGACTTTGCTTGCTTCACCACGTCGACGAACGGCTGGGACCGCTTGGCGAAGTCGTCGTGGAACTCACCCGTCGCCCCGTCCAGAATGCGCCGCACATCGGTGTTCACCTTCTGCCAGTCGATCGTCGTCAGGTTCAGTGCGCTCTGCCGGGCCGCCTGGAGAAATTCACTTCGCTGGGCCTGCGCCTGGTGCGACTGGTAGGCACGAAATCCCAACCAACCGACCAGCACCACCAACGCAGCGACGACGGCCAAACCAAGCAGCATCCCCCGCCGCACCGAGATGGATTCTTTCGGCGTCGGCGCGGGCGGGCCATTTGCGTCGTCTGCGGCGGATTCCGGGACGCAATCCTCGGTGTCGACGATGTCGCCGTCCAGAGCCAGTTCGGAAGTTGCTATCCGCATACCGTCTTCTTTCCGTAGTGATGGGTGAGGATGGCGCCGAATGCCCGCCGGTGGGATCGCCAATGCCGCGGCGACATCGCCCCCTCGTCCCGCAGCGTCGAACGACTCACGTCGAGTTGACCCATCAATGTCGCTTCGGTCGGCGGGAAGTCTCCGTGCTTGAGTTCACCGTCTATTACCTTGCGCCGCATATGCTCTGCTACCACTTCTGCCGTTCGGGGCCGACGCTTGGTGGTGCGCGCAGGCCTGAAGACCGCGGTCGTGCCGCTACCTGTTGGGGCAGAGTGTGCGCCACGGCTGTCAGCTCCCCGGCGGCAGCAACATGTTCTGCCATGTTTTATCCTCCGGCGCAGTTTGAGCCAGGTCGGATTGCGTGTAGACCTTTCCGTCCGGCCCGACGTAAGTCCCGGTCGCAGGGTCGTACGGGGCGACGGCTATCGGCGGTGGCGCCGGACCGGGCGGACCCGATGCTGCCGGCGGCGACCCGGGCGGCAGGTCCGGGATGTCTTGGCCGGACAGGGTGGCGTTTGGGTCGCCTTTCCAGTTGAAGCCGTCGTTGAGCGG
>JAOPWF010000711.1 GCA_025965815.1 Mycobacterium sp. | reverse complement strand
CTCAGCCCCCTTAGCCGGGTACCTGTGCGGCACTGGCCGGCTCGGGAACCGCAACTGCCAGTGACCGGCGGGCGAGGTGGCGCCGCCCGACCCGATCGGCGGCGACCGCGCCGATCACTCCAAGGCCGGTTGCGGCCAGCAATGACACCTCGGTGTTGGCCAGCACCAGGTATCCGAACGACGCGCCAACTACAAGCAGCAGATACCGGGGCCCGGTCCAACGCGCCGGCTGGCCGAACCGGGTGGACACCAGCATGCCGAGGAGGAGCGCGACCGCGTGTCCCACCTCGGTGAAGTCATGGCCGGTCGCCACCACCGCCAGGGCGACCGCCAACCACCAACCGATCCAGGCGGGCCGCCATCGCCGGGGTATCGTCGCGGTGAGCGTGCCCAGCACGGCCATCGCGCCGTAGCTCATTCCGACGTCGGTCGCTCTGGTAGTGGAGACCGGCAGCCAGCCAGCCGCCACCGCGGCGGTCAGGCCCAGCGCCACCACCAGGGTCGCGCCGATGTGGCCAACTGCGAACGCCACGACCAGGCGCATGCTGTCCCACTGCAGTTCGGCCATGGCGAGCAGACTCACCAGACCCGGTAACCAGACGTAGATCGGGCCGGCGTCGATGACGAACGCACTGCCGAGCAGCGTTCCGAGGTGTCCGTGGCTCAGGTTGTGCAGGTTCGTGCTGGCGTGGCTGATCACCCGGTCCCGCACGTGGGGCCCCAGCACGACCAGCGCGGTGGTCATCGCGGCCAGCGCTACCGCGTACGCCAGGGTGACGCGCACCCGGAACAGCGCGGACAACCAACCGAATCTCACGAAAACCACTATGCCCCCGCCGCGGCCCCCTCCTCGGGGTCCTCTCCTGGCAACTCCCTGCGAGTTTTCACGCGGTACATACTCAGATCGGCGGGCACACCGTTGGACCGACCGGAAAAGACTTGTCGGCGTACTCGTTTGACGGTGATACCGAGCGCATCCAGATCGTCGTCGGAGACCTGTTCCAATGTGGTCTGCGACACCACTAAACCGCCCCTGGTCGCGCGTTCCATCACTCGGGCAGCGATATTGACGTCGACGCCGAGCCAGTCCGAACCGATTCGCTGTGGCCTGCCGGTGTGCACGCCGACCCGCATTCGCGGTGTATAGCCCTCCACCTCAACGGATCTCATCGATTCACGGGCCGCGATCGCGGCGCGGACCGCGGTGGCGGGGTCGGTGAACACGGCCATCATGCCGTCGCCCATCCGCTTGACGATGTGTCCGCCGGCTTCGAGCATGGGCGGCTCGACGACCTGTGCGACACGGCGCAGCAGCTTCAGGGTGGCGTCGTCGCCGGCCTCCAGTGACCACGCCGAAAATCCGACCAGATCGGTGAAGACCAGCGTCACCTCCCGGTTCGCGGGGCGACCCGACACCCGCTCGGTCAGCGCCTGCCACACCTGTAGCGCACCGAGGCTGACCTCCCGCGACGCGGCCTCGCGGTCGCCCAGCAGCCGGTCCGCTGCGCGCGCGGCGGCCCCCGGTCCCCCGACACCCGCGGTGGACAGCGGGTCGCCGAACTCGGGGTCCCCGGGCAAGGCGCGGCGCGCCCGCCGCAGCATCGCGATGACGCCGGGGCTGTGATTGGTGTTCTTCAGCCACGCGCCTGGACCGTGCGTACGTTCGGGCGTGCGCTCGGTTTCGGGGGGCTGAACAGAGCCACCGGGGCGGCCGGGTCGCTCGTCGAACGGCTCGACTTCCACAATTTCAGCGTAGAGGCCGCTTCTGAGGCCCGGCAATCTCCTGGCCCGGCGGGTACGTCACACCTGACCGGACGGTGTCGCGAGGTCGGGAAAACCAGCTGGTCACACCCGTGTCGCACTCCGATACACAGTGCGTAACGGTCTCGGCCACGCCGCACCAGAATCATAGACAACGATTGTTGTCAACATTATGGTGGTAACACCTGGCTTTGCTCAGGAGAGGAGTCCACCGATTAGCGCACCAACGACGATCGCCTCGGCTGCGACCTCGACCACGAAGACACTGGGAAAAGTGGACCCGCTCGGCCCCGACTCGCTGACCTGGAAGTATTTCGGCGATCTACGCACCGGAATGCTCGGCGTGTGGATCGGTGCAATTCAGAACATGTATCCGCAGTTGGGAGCGGGCGTCGAGGACCACTCCATCTTGTTGCGTGAACCGCTGCAGCGGGTAGCCCGTTCGGCGTACCCGATCATGGGGGTGGTGTACGACGGCGAACGGGCGTCGCAGACCGGATCGCAGATCAAGAGCTATCACACCGACATCAAGGGTACCGACGCCGAGGGCCGCCGCTATCACGCGCTCAATCCCGAGACGTTCTACTGGGCGCACGCCACGTTCTTCATGCTGATCATCAAGGTTGCCGAATACTTCTGCGGCGGCCTCACCGAAGCCGAGAAGCGTCAGCTCTTCGACGAGCACGTGCAGTGGTATCGGATGTACGGCATGAGCATGCGGCCCGTCCCGAATACCTGGGAAGAGTTCCAGGAGTACTGGGAGCGGACCTGCCGCGACGAGCTGGAGATCAACCGCGCGACACTCGACATCTTCTCCATCCGCATCCCGAAGCCGAAGTTCGTCCTGATGCCGACCCCGGTCTGGGATCAGCTGTTCAAGCCGATGGTGGCCGGTCAGCGCTGGATCGCGGCCGGGTTGTTCGACCCGGCGGTGCGGGAGAAGGCCGGTATGCGGTGGACACCCGGGGACGAGGCGCTGTTGCGGCTGTTCGGCAAGTTCGTCGAACTCGCCTTCGTCGCGGTCCCCGACGAGATTCGCCTGCACCCGCGCGCCCTGGCCGCCTACCGCCGGGCCGACGGCCGGAAACCCGCCGACGCGCCATTGGTGGAGGCGCCGGGCTTCATGGCTCCTCCGCGCGACCGCCGGGGTTTGCCGATGCACTATGTCCCACGCCGCAAGACGATCGTGGAACGGGCCGGCTCACTGGTGCACACCACCTTTTCGCTGGCCGGTCTGCGTCCCGCGCGGGGCCGCTCGCGCGCGGCGTGATGGCGGCTACTCTCGGCGTTACCCGCCCATAACCGAATTGAGTCCTGATGATCGAGTGGTCCGACGTTGACCTCGCGGTGCGCGATGCGGTGCGCCAGTTCGTCGACAAAGAGGTCCGTCCGAATGTCGACGCCCTGGAAAGCGGCGAGATGGAGCCCTACCCCATCATTCGCAAGTTGTTCGCCACGTTCGGCATCGCCGCGATGTCGCGCGAATCGCTGGAGAAGCGGTTGGCGCGGATGCGTGAACAGGCCTCCAGCGACGAGCCGGCCCCCGCGCCCAGGTCATCGGGATTCATGGGCGGCGACAGCTCGCAGGCCAGCATGGGCTTCGTCGTCATCAGTGAGCTGTGCCGGGTATGTATGGGCGTGGTCACCGGCATGGGCGTCAGCCTTGGCCTGACGGTTCCCACCATCGCCGGACGCGGCACCCTGGCGCAGCAGGAACGCTGGCTGCCGGGTCTGGTCACCTACGACAAGATCGGCGCGTGGGCGATCACCGAGCCGGACTCCGGCTCGGATGCGTTCGGCGGCATGAAGTCCTATGTGGTGCGCGACGGTGACGACTACATCCTCAACGGGCAGAAGACGTTCATCACCAACGGACCCGACGCCGACGTGGTGGTCGTCTACGCGAAGCTGGACGAGGGTGACCGCAGCATCGAAAAGCGCGACCGCAAGGTGCTTACGTTCGTGCTCGACCGCGGTATGGAGGGCTTCTTTCAGTCAAAACCGTTCCGCAAGATGGGCATTCACAGCTCACGCACCGGCGAACTGTTCTTCAACAACGTCCGGCTGGGCCGTGACCGGCTGCTGGGCGAGACCGAGGACAACGATGCGGGCGACGGCCGTGACAGTGCCCGGTCCAACTTCTCCGCCGAGCGGATCGGCGTCGCCGCTATGGCGCTCGGCGTGATCGAGGAATGCCTGAAGCTCTCGGTGGACTACGCCAAGAACCGGGTGCTGTGGGGCAAGGAGATCGGCCAGTTTCAGTTGATCCAGCTCAAGCTGGCCAACATGGAGCTGGCCCGGATGAACGTGCGCAACATTCTGTTCCGGGTCATCGAAGCCGCGCAGACCGGCGCCCAGATCTCGCTGCCCGAGGCGTCGGCGATCAAGTACTACTGCTCGCAGGC
>JAOPWF010000648.1 GCA_025965815.1 Mycobacterium sp. | reverse complement strand
AGACATAGTCTGTTTAACCTCCCGCGGCCGCAGGACGCCCCTCACCAGATCGCCTGACCGCTCGCGGCAAGCTAGGACGTCGACTTCGGCATGTCCTGAGCCGACGTTCGTTCCTCTTGAGATCAGCATGTCCCAAGTCTCACGCGCGCCCGCGTTCAGTGAATTGCGTGCACCACCTTGACGGATGCAACCCAAGTTGTTAGCCATACGATTCCAGGGTGAACTTTGGGCATTCGCTGCGCCCAGGTAGTGGATGCATGGCCGCGGCGGCGATCCTTGCGCCGTTACTCTTTGTTGGGGCGCTGTACACGACTGGTGCCGCCCACGCTAGCTGTGTGGAAGGTTCCAGCTACACGAGCCCAGATTCCGGGATTATGTATCTCTGCATCGGTGGAGAGCCCGAGGAAGGTGGCTACCTGCCCGGCACGGACGTATTTGTGCAAGCCGATGGCCACGTGGTGATTCCCGGCAACGGGGTCTTCCGGGTGGGTGTGGCCGCGGCGGGCACCTATCGCAGTGCGGGGTCCGCGTCATCTGGTGGCACGTGCTCGTGGGCGACGCACCGCACGCTCGGGGCTGGCTCATCCGACATCGTTGATCGCAACGCATCGACAGGCCAGCTTTATGCGCAGATTCCGTCGACGGTCGCTGCATTCGAGACGAACGGTTGCCAGCCGTGGCAGAAGGTCAGCTGACGGAGATCAACGAGATCAACGAGTGGTTCGCCAGCCACTCGCGGCTCGGGTTCAGCGTCGTGCTCCAAGAAGGACTGGCCGACGAAATATACGAACCCTACTCACGCAACGCCGAGGGCCAGCTCCTCGAGGGCTATCGGCAGGCTCACAGGCGACTACCACCATGGAACGGAATCGGCGGCAGTCGAGTGGGGGTCGGCTATGCGCGCGGCAACAGCGTGGCCTGGGTCGACTTTGCGAACGCGGTAAGGACGGGTTGGTTGTCGCCCGCCGTACGATCAGGGGATTAAACGACGACGCAGCCGCGGAGTACAACGAAAACACGATCCATCCCGCCCGAACTGCCCTGATGCACTTCGGCCCGATCGGCGACCAGGAGATCTTGGGTGCTCTCGACCAGCTTCTGGGGTACATGCCCGAGTTCCCCTCCGCGGGTGAGAGTCTCGCCAATCGGCTGAAGTCATATCTGAACCAGCCCGCACTGCATCCCGAGCTTGGGTGAAGGCGCCTCACGGTGACAGGCCCGGGCATCGCTGGACCTGCAGATTCAACGCCTGCGGCCGATTGAGCCCGATGCGCGCATTCCGAACAAAAAGCCTGGTTGGTGCGAACGGCAACTCGGGCTCGCTCGTCGGTCGCCCGAAGTAGGGTCAGCAAAGGTCTCGTTCGACGTCCGAAGAAGGGGTGGAGTGGACGCATTCGGTGTGCTTGACAAGGTTCTGGCGGTCTACGAGTCCTTTGTCGCGGGCTTTCTGAATATCCAGGACGATAGGGTCCGGCAGAAAGTCGAGACGGAGATCGACAACGGCTTGCTGTGGCCGGATCCCTGGCTTGCCCTGAATCCTGCGTTCGAGCCCGGGGGCACCGTGACCGATCTCGTTGATCGCGGCGTGCTGCACCCGACGAACCGTGAGATCTTCCGGGTCCGTACCGAGGAGGACACGTTCGGGCGGGAAATCGACTTTCACCGCCATCAGACCGACGCCTTCGACGTCGCGAACCGCCGCGAGTCCTATGTATTGACCACCGGCACCGGCTCCGGCAAGTCAATGTCCTACATCGTGCCGATCGTCGACCGGGTGCTGCGCGAGGGATCCGGCAAGGGTGTGCGCGCGATCGTGGTGTACCCGATGAACGCGCTGGCCAACAGCCAGCGCAACGAGCTGGAGAAGTTCCTCGGCAAGGACCACCCGAAGGTGACGTTCGCCCGCTAGACCGGGCAGGAATCGCGCAGCGAACGCGAGGTGATCCTGGACAACCCGCCCGACATCCTCCTCACCAACTACGTGATGCTCGAGCTGCTGCTGACCCGGCCGCGGGAACGGTCGGCGCTGATCACCGGCGCATCCAACCTGTCCTTTTTGGTCCTCGACGAACTGCACACTTATCGCGGCAGGAAGGGCGCCGCTGTCGCCATGTTGATCCGACGGCTGCGGGGGGGCGGTCGGAGCGAACGCCATGCAGTGCATCGGCACCAGCGCTACCCTGGCCGGTCCCGGAACGAAAGCAGAGCAAGGCCAACAGGTCGCCGAGCTGGCCACCAGGATCTTCGGTACGCAGATTCCGCCGCAGAACATCATCGGCGAGACGCTGCGGCGGGCCACCTCTGGTGACACCGATCCCGGCGCACTCGCATCGCGCCTCGCCTCGGAAACCCCGACCACGTGGGAGCATCTGCGCACCGACCCGCTGGCCATCTGGACGGAACAAACCTTCGGGCTAAGTGTGGGCTAAGTGAAGACGACGAGGGCCGGCTGGCCCGCCAAGTGCCGCGCCGACTACGCAAAGCGGCCGAGGGCCTGGCTCACCAGACCGACGCCCACCAACAGACGTACAAAGAGCAGCCGAAAATTCCTGACGTTCACCGTCAACTGCCAAGACGCCAGTCTGCAGGCGGGCCACTTCAACGACTTCGTGCTCGTCGGCCTGGTGCGCTCCGCGCTATACCGGGCCGCGCGCGAGCAGCAGGACCGGACACCGACGAGCCCCGCACCGACGAGACCCTCGGACCGCGCGTCGTTGCCGCGCTCGGCGCTGACCTCAAGACCGTCGCCAAGGACGAAGACACCGCGAACGAACCCGTTCCCCGCAAGAAGATCACCCGCGCGCTGCGCGACGTGGTCGCCTACCGCCTGTGGGGCGCCGACAGGCTTCGGCCGTTGCCTGAGCGAGTGCGTGAGCACCGTTGCGAAGCGCGTCTTCGATGGGGTTTTCGTCCGCGGTGATGCGATGATCCGGTCGGCTCCGCGGACCTTCTGTTCGAGGTCCACCGTCTCGGCGACAACCTGTACGCCGGGTTTACCCTCCGCGCGGCGATTTCTATCGGCGTCGGTGAATTGGGCACCGAGGGCCGTGAGCATGCCGGTGCCCCCGTCGTTGGTGGCCGACCCACCGAGACGGATGAGGAATTCGGTTGGCCGAGCGGATCATGGGGCTCGACCACGATGAGGCGCCGTCGAGCGCATCCACGACGGCGTCGACGGTCCCTTCACCGCCGTCTGCCATCGGCACCCCGACCCATTCGGCGCTGGGTATCACCGAGACAACTCCGCTGCGCATCGCCGCATGCTTGGGAAGCGGTCATTGATTCCTTGAACGAGTCCGGGCGCGAGAACGGCTTTACCGTGTGACCGGGGTGAGCGGTGGCCGCCCGGCGAGGACGGCGGCGGCGTTGTCCAGGGCCAGGATGCCCATGGTGTCGCGGGTGGCTTCACCCGCGCTCGCCGTGTGCGGAGTCAGCACGAGGCCCTCGACGTCCAGCAGCGCCGGGTTGACATTGGGTTCACCTTCGAACACATCCAGGGCGGCGCCGCGGATCTCGCCTGCGTGAAGTGCTGCGATCAGGGCGGTTTCGTCGACGATCCCACCACGCGAGGTATTGATCAGGTAGGCGGTGGGTTTCATCGCCCGCAGCGCCGCGGCGTCGATCAGGTGGCGAGTCTTCGCAGTGAGCGGGGTATGGACCGTAATCACATCACTGTCGGCGAGCAGGGTCGGAGCATCGACGAAGGTGACGCCGTTCTCTCCCGTCCCGGGTGTCCGACTCGGCGCGGTGGCGACGACGGTCATGTCAAATGCCTGGGCGCGACGCGCCACGGCCTGTCCGATGCGGCCGTAGCCCAAGATGCCGAGGGTGGCGCCGGCGCTGATGTCGAGCCCGACCAGCATCCGTGGCCCCCATACCCAGGGTTGCCGACGGCGAATGAGTCGATCACCTTCGGTGACGCGGCGGGTGGCGGCGAGGATTAGCGCAAACGTGTGATCGGCGCTGGCGCGGTCCAGGACGCCGGGGGTGTTGGTGACGGTCACACCGGCGGCTGCGGCCGCGTCCAGGTCGATGTTGTCGAACCCGACGGCCACATTGGCAATCACCTTCAACTGCGGGCCCGCGGCGGCAAGGAGGTTGGCGTCGACCCGTTCGGTGAGAGTGATGACAGCGGCACTCGCACCGGCCATGCCGACTTCCAGTTCGGCCCTGCTCGGCGGTGCCTCATGTCCAACCCGGACCGGAATGCCAAGCAACCGTAGGTGCTCCATGGCACGGTCGGTCAGGATCCTGGAGACGTAGATCATGTCGGGCCACTCCTGGTCAGGGTTCTCGCCGGCGTTGCGGTGGCTTCGTCGAGGGTGCTCAGCGGTGGGGTCCCGGTCACGGCGGACCAAGCCTGCCGGTACTGCTGCCAGCGCTGAGCCACGGCGTTCCGCCATTCCGGGCGCGGCTGCACGCGGCGGGCCTGCGGAGGCGAGACGACTTGCCCGGTAAGGACTTCGGTGCACATTGCGGCCGCGCCAATGGCGGGAAGGTGACTTTCATCCACCACCAGAATGTCGCGGTCCAGTGCGTCGGCGAGCAGTTGCGGCAGTTGGGGCTCGAAGCCGAATGCGCCACTGACATACAGCGTCCGTTGCTCGGCGCAGATACACGATTCGATGATCATCCGGTCGGCGAACAGCATTCCTTCGACAACGCCGCGGGCCGCCGAAGGCGCCGCCGTGTCCGTGATGGCGCCCAGCAACGCGGTCCGCGGTTCGGCGAACCACAGCGGGCCGCGTTCCGGGCGGGTGTGGGGAATGAACACCGGTGCCGCTGCCATCTGCTCGGGCTCGGCGGTGAATGCCGTGGCGACCAGAGCTTCTACCGCAACGTCACCCTGGCCGTAACCGAGGTGTCGGGCGCCGTCGGCCAAGGCGTCGCCGCCGTTGATGACACCGTTGATCAGCCATCGGCCCGGACGCACGTCTACCCGCTGCAGGGCTCGTGCCCTGGGGTCGGGGGTGTCAAGGGCGTTGGACACCACGTGGGTGGTTCCCATGATCAGCAATGGCCGGCCGCCGGGTTGCGTGCCCAATGCGTAGGAGGCGGCGGGGGTGTCGCCGGATCCGACCAGTACGGGGATCCCTTGTGGCAGGTTGAGAGTGTCGGCGCTAGCGGGCCGCAGGGAGCCCAGTACGCTCAACGACGGACGCACCGGCGGCAACTGACGTAGTGGGATGCACAGCCGCTGCAGTACCTCGTCGAACCATCGGCAGGACCCGTCGGTGCTGGCCATCAGGCCGGTGTAGGACGCCTGGGTGGGGTCTATCGCGCATACCCCGGTCAGCCACTGCCCGAGCCAGGTGCCGGCGAAGCCGAATGTGGCTGCGGCGGAGACGGCTTCAGGCTCGATTGTTCGCAACAGCTGGTGTGCGGCGCCCATCGCCGTGGCGGGCATTAGGTGGTTGCCCACCAGGCGTTGATGGTCCGGATTGAGCGCAGCGATGAGCCGCTCGGTCGGTTCGGCCAGCCCGGGATGATCCCACGTGACGCCGGCGGTCAACGGTTCACCGGCAGCGTCGAGCAGCAATGCGGTGGGGGAGTGGGTGTCCAGGCCGACACCGCGGACGGTTGCGGTGTGCGGGGCCAGGTCGCCGACCGCGGCGGTGATGCTCGCTTTCCAGGCCGCGGGGTCAGCCCGCCCTGGCCCGGCACCGCGCGCTGCGGGATGCGGGACCCGGGACCGCGCGAGGACCGCACCGTCCGAGGCGATTACCACCGCCTTGGTGGCCGATGTGCCGACGTCGATACCGAGATACGTAGCCGTTGCGGCGCTGCGTGGTTGCTGCCTGGTCATCGAACCCACTCCTTCGAGGGTCGTCGAGCGCGGGTCAGTCCAGCAGTTTGGCGGCGACGTCGGGGCTGTCTCCACCATGGATGACCGCCTTGAGCGCGGCGACCATTTTGCCGGGATCCGGGGCCTGCCAGATGTTGCGGCCGGCCGTCATGCCGTGTGCGCCGGCCTCCACAACGGAAGCGGCCTGCTTCAGCACATCCAGGGGGCTGTTGGCGGTGGCGCCGCCGGCGGCGACCACGATGGCCGGGGTGCCCTCAACCACCTTGGCGAACTCGGCGGTGGAGCCGGTGTACCAAGTCTTGACGATATCAGTGCCCAGTTCGGCGGCGGCGCGGGACGCGTACAGCACCGATTCCGTGGAACCCTTTTTGTCGCCCCACATTTCGCCGGAGGGGTACGCGTGGCAGACGACCGGAAGGCCCCACGTGTGGGCCTCCTCCACGACGCGGGTCAGCATTTCGAACATGGCGACCTGATTCGATGAACCGGCCGAGATGCCGACGGCCACGGCCTCGGCGCCCAACCTCAACGCGTCCTGCACCGTGCCGATGGTGGCGTCGTAGGTGGGGTGGAAGTCGACCGAGAACATCGACGCCTTCAGGATCCACGGCAGGGGAGCCCGGTTACCACCGAGCAGCGGCCCGGCGAGTCCCTTGGTGATGGTGACGGCGTCGGGCTCACCCTCGGCGATGCTCGCGAAGGTGGTGCCGATGGTGGCCAGCCGAGGTGCGACACCGCGGGGAACGGCCTGGTCGAGTGCGACTGTGAGAGTGCGGCCGTCGGCAGCGAACAGACGGCGTAGCCGCAGTTCCCGCCCGAGGGCAGGGGTCGTTCCTGTCGCGTTGACGTCGAACGCGGGGGTGAAGGTGGTGGTCATCTTCGGATGCTCCATTCGTGGTTGGACGAGCTCGGGGACAGAACTGGCGCGGGTCAGGCCCACGGGTCGACGCCGACACGCATGTCGGCGCCGGAACCGGCGAGGTCGAGTGCTTCGACGGCGCGGTCAAGCGGCAGCTGGGTGCCGATCAGTTCGGCGACCGGCAGGGTGCCGGCAGCCACCATGGGGGCGACGGCATGGAAACCGTCCAGTCGACAGGACGACGCGCCGACGATCTTCCACTCGTTGTAGTGCACGTCGTTGGCCGACACGGCCAGCTCGGCATCGGCGCCGAATCCGGCGAATACAGAAACGCTCGCGCCGGGTGCCAGGCAGCCCAGATATGGCGTGAGCGCGTCGATTCGGCCGATCGCCATGACCAGCACGTCGATGCCACCGTCACTGAACTCGTTGAGGGTGCCCGCGGCAGCCGGCCCCGGCTCCAGGACCAGGTCCGCGCCGAAACGGGTTGCCATCGCCCGGCGCCCCGCGATCGGATCGACGGCGGCGACCTTCTGGACGCCGAAGGTCTTGGCCAGGCCGGCATGGATCAGACCGAGCGGCCCGCAACCGACGATGAGGGCGGTCTGCGCCCGTGCCATGCCAGCAAGCTTCTGCCCGTGGTAGGCGCACGCCACCGGTTCGATGACGGCGGCCTCGGTGGCAGGCACCCCGGGCACCGGCACCAGATTCCGCCTCGCCTCCGCCGGGACGCGCACGAACTGGGACAGGCCGCCGGTGAGCTGGTACCCGAATGCCCTGCGGCTCTGGCAGATGTTCTCGCGTCCCTTGCGGCAGGCCGCGCACACCCCGCAGGTCACCAGCGGGTAGACGGCGACCTGGTCGCCCATGCCCACCCCCTCGGGCAGCGGCCCGTTCGCGTCGACAACGGTGCCGGCGAATTCGTGCCCGAGCACGGTGGGGAACGAGACGTTCTTCTGCTTGCGGCCCTGGTAGATACGGACGTCGGTGCCGCACAACAGTGCAGCGTCCACGCGGAGCAGCACGTCACCGGGCGCCAGCTCCGGGATGGGTACTTGTTCGATGCGCAGGTCATTCGGCCGGTGCAGCACGGCCTGGTGCAGCGTCCCGCCGTTGGTGGCCGGGACCGCCGGCGCGGAGTCGGTGGGAGCTGAAGTGGTCGTCACGGCTGGTTGCCTTTCACGTTGGCGGTATCGGTCAGCGCACGCAGCGGGTGGGCCAAATCGATCTGGGCGCCATTGGTGCGCAGATCGTCGAGGCCGGCGGGGTCGGCGCCGTCGTCGGTGATCAACCGCCACCGAGGTGGCAGCGGTGACCAGTAGTTGAACTGATCGGTGCTCACCTTGCGTCTGTCGGCGACCACCACGATCTCGCGGGTGCGCTGCATCATCAGCGTTTTCAGCCGGCTCTGGTCCAGGGTCCGGGAGGCGATGCCGTACTGCGGGTGCACCGCGTCGGCGCCGATGAAGGCGAAGTCCGCGACCACCGAACGGAGCATGTTCTCGGCTTCGGCGCCGCTGATCGTCTGGTTCACGGACCGCAGCCGGCCGCCCAGAACAACCACCGACACATCTTCTTTGCTCAGCAGGACGTTCACCGCGCCGATGCCGTTGGTGAACACGGTGACCCCGGCGGCGTCCAGGTGTCGTGCGACGAACTCGGTGGTGGTGCCGGCGTCGACGATCACCACTGCGCCGTCCTGCACAAGTTCGGCGGCCCGGCGACCGATGGCGTCCTTCTCCTGGGTGAACTCCAGGTGCCGCTGGTGGATCGACAACTCCGCCGGACCAGTCAACGCAACCCCGCCGTAGGTGCGGGTGATATGGCGGTCCTGGTGGAGTCTGCTGAGGTCGCGGCGGACTGTCGCGAACGAGACTCCGAACCTTTCGGCGATCTCCTCCACGCTCAGCGAGCCCGATTCAATGGTCTGCAGCAGCCGCAGAATCTGCTCCCGCCGCTGCGCGCCGCGCACGTCACGTCGACGGGCAACCAGGTCATTGTCGCTGGGCTGGTCATGTTCGCTCACAAGCGGTGAATCTACATGCGCGATGTGCGCAAGTCAACGTTAGATGCGCAAATCGCGCATATAAGCTCGAGCAGCCGGATCGAGCCGATTGAGATGCGCATCTGAGGACGTTATTGAGCTTGCTTGACAATGTCGATGATTGGTTCGATCATATTGACACAGAATCCTGATTGTGTCGTGCACCACACCAGCGGCCACCCAGTTTCCGCTCTCACCCGCGGTGAGCGAAACAATCAAAAAGTCCAAACTTGGAGACAGAATGATGACTAGCATTCCGGCTACGAAATCGGACGCAGGAAAATCGGGCACTTCCTCGGCTCCCGCCGGGCGGAGTCGCGCCAGCAAGGTGCGCTGGGCCGTCGTGGTGTTCTGCGCGTTCGGCCTCGCGATTAACTACATCGACCGGTCGGCGATTTCGGTCAGCTTGCCGTTCATGACCCAGGACTTCAGCCTCACCGCCACCGAGAAGGGCCTGATTCTCAGCGCGTTCTCCTGGAGCTATGCGCTGATGCAGATCCCGGCCGGCCGGCTCATCGACCGGTTCGGCGAGCGAGTGATGTTCGGCGCTTCGGTTCTGGTCTGGTCGGTGTTCACCGGCGCCACCGGCCTGGTCTCCAGCTTCGGGGCACTTCTGGGCCTGCGACTCGGACTGGGTGTCGGAGAAGCCGGCGCCTACCCCGCGTCCGCCAAGACGGTCTCCCACTGGTTCCCGCTGCGGCTGCGCGGCCGCGCAACCTCGGTCTACGACAGTGGCGCCCGTATCGGCAGCGCCGCGGCGACGCCGCTGATCGCGCTGATTATCGGCCTGTGGGGCTGGCAGGCGGCTTTCCTGTTCGCCGGAATCCTCGGTGTGCTGTGGTCCATCGGCTGGTGGGCCTGGTACCGGCGGCCGGAGTTCAAATCAGGGGTCAATGACGCCGAACTGGCGATCATCCATGAAAGCCACCGGGAACAGAGTGCCAACAACCTGCACCCGGACGCCAAGCCCATGCGGATCGCTGAGCTGTTCAAGCAGCGCACTGTCTGGGGAATGATGCTCGGCTTCTTCTGCCTGAACTTCATGATCACCTTCTTCCTCACCTGGTTCCCCTCGTACCTGGTCGAGGAGCGGGGCTTCAACCTGCTCAAACTCGGCGTGTTCGGCATGATCCCCCCACTCGCCGCCATCCTGGGCAGCTGGGCCGGCGGCATCGTCGGTGACTACCTACTCAAGCGGGGCTGGTCGCTGAACAAGGTTCGCAAGACCTGCCTCGTCGGCGGCATGCTGGTCTGCGCGGTGATCGCGCTCGCTGCCGTCGCCCCGGAGGCCTGGCAGGCCCTCGTGCTGATGTCCATCTCCTACGCCGCGTCGGCCTTCACCATCGTTTCCATCTGGTGCCTGCCCGCGGATGTCGTCGACGCCAGCACCGTCGCCAGCCTGGGCTCCACCCAGAATTTCTTCTCCAATATCGGTAGTGCCCTGAGCCCGATCGTCATCGGAGCCCTCTACGGCGCCACCGGAACCTTCGAAGTACCGCTACTGCTCACCGGGGCCATCGTCGTCGCCGGCGCACTTTGCTTCGGCTTCGTGATCAAGAGGGTCGAGCCCATCCGCCGCCCCGGGGTCCAACCCGCGGCAATCTAACGTGGCAGTGACGGCCCAGACCGATGGTCTGGGCCGTCATTGTGACGAAAGCTATTGCGCCGTCCGGCTGTCGGCGGCCGGTCATGCACTCGAGCCGTAGTTAAGTATTGTGACGATTGTTCCTGATGGTGCTGCGGGAAACATTGCGCAGCAGCTGTTTGTTGCAGCAGTGCTCCGTCGATATGAGTCCGTGGCTTCACCTGTTCGTTCTCAGTGCGGCAGTCCAGTAGGGCCGGGTCGCGGTAGTCCTGTGGGCCTCAACACAGCGCAACATCTGCGTTACACGCCTTCTGTAGCTTGGCGCGGGTTGGCAAGACGGAAGGCAATGATGACGGACCCACTGGTGCGAGAGATGACCTCAGACCTGCTCGGCCGGTTCGGGCGTCGCGGTTTCATGAAGGCGCTCGCCACCGTCGGCGCCGGCGTGGGTGTCGCCGGCGCTGGCTCGGCGTGCGCGCACGGATCCGGATCGTCGGCGTCCTCGTCCAGCGCTGCGGCATCGGCCCACATCACGGTGCTACAGCCCGCGCAGGGCCCACGAACTGGTGATGTGTATCTGTCGTCGCTGCCAGATCAGGTCCTCTGGGGCTACGTCCCCAATGTGCACGCCTCGCCGGTGACGAGGATGCGTTCGGGGCAGACGATCACCATCGACGCGGTGTCCCACGAGGGCATCCTCGAGGATCAGGGTCGCAACCCTGTCGAGTACTTCGGTGCGCACGGCGTCGCCGAAAGCGATGTACTCCAAGATGCTAAAGACATTGCCGCCGAATACAATCGGACACCCCGCGACTTCGTCAAGGATGGTCCGCACGTGGTGACCGGCCCGGTGTTCGTCGAGGGTGCCGAACCGGGAGACGTTCTGAAAATTGAGACGCTCGAAGCGATTCCACGGGTGCCCTATGGGGTGGTGTCGAGCCGGCACGGCAAGGGCGCTTTGGCGCGCACAAAGGACGGTGGGCCGCCGGCGGGAATATCTCTCGAGGAGGTGATGCCCCCCGTCGGCACCGACGATCGGGCCAATCCCGATCCGACAAAACGCGGCAACGTGTCGGTGTTCACGGCGGTCGAGGACGGCAAAGGTGTGATGCCAGTGGGCAGTTCGGGGCGGGTGCGGTTCCCGCTGAGCCCGTTCATGGGGATGATGGGAGTCGCATTCTCTCAAGACCCCAATCCGACGTCGGAGAATTCGAACTCGATTCCACCGACCCTCGGCGGCGGAAATATCGACATCCGCCATCTGGGTCCGGGGTCGACCTTCTACCTGCCCGTCTTCGCGCCCGGTGCGCTGTTCTACGTCGGCGATCCGCACATGGGGATGGGGGACGGGGAAGTCGCCTTAACCGCGATGGAAGGCTCGCTGCGGGGGACGTTCCGACTGACGGTGTGCAAAAAGGGTTCGTCAGACGCCCCCAGCGTCGCCTACCGGTATCCGTTCGCCGAAACCGCAGACGCGTGGATCCCGATCGGCTTGTCCGATCCGGACGGAGCCGTAGGCGGACAAATGACGGACCTCAACGTCGCCATGCGCCGGGCCGTCGTCAATGCCCTGGACTACCTCGAGCACGACCGCGGCATGGACCGGGCCACCGCGTACGCCTACCTCTCTGCCGCTTCGAATTTCAGTGTGTCGCAGGTGGTCGACCGCACCGTCGGAGTGCACGGGCAGATCTACAAGAGTCACTTCGCCTGACTAGCGCGCGATCGTCGGAGCCGGTCCGTTCGCACTCGCTCCGAGGTACAGGCGGGCGACCTCCGGATCGTCCAGCAGCGACTGCCCGGTCCCGGTGAGCGCCACCCTGCCGGCCTCGAGCACGGCGGCCTTATGAGCCACCGCGAGTCCTGATCGCGCGTTCTGCTCGACGAGCAGCACCGTGCGCCCATCCCGCGCCAGGGCCGAAATGCTCGCGAACACCGAGGTGCGCGACTTCGGGTCGAGGCCGATCGACGGCTCGTCGAGCAGGATCAGCGCGGGATCGAGCATCAGGGATCGCGCCAGCTCCACTTGCTTCTGCTCACCGCCCGACAGCGATCCGGCGGCCGCGGACCGGCGCCGCGCCACGATCGGGAACTTCTCGGCGACCTGCGCCATCCGCCGCCGGATAAGTGCCTGATCGCGCAGGATGAAGGCCCCCATGAGTACGTTCTCCCACACCGACATTGCGGGGAATAGGCTGCGGTCCTGGGGGACATGCACGATCCCGCGGTCGAGCCGTTGCCGTGAGCTGAGCTTGCCGATGTCATTGCCAGCGAACACGACCGAGCCGTCGCGGTGCGTCAGCAGTCCGCTGATCGTCTTCAGCACAGTCGACTTGCCGGCGCCGTTCGGTCCGATCAGGCAGATGATCTCGCCGCGCGTCGCGGTCAGGTCGACACCTTTGAGGATCAGTCCGGCGCCGTAACCGGCCGTGACCTGTCGCAGTCGGAGGACGGTCTCTGGGATCGCGGATTCAGGCGCCAAGGTAGGCCTCCAGGACTCGGGGATCGGCTTGCACATGCTCGGGCGAGCCGAATGCGATCGGGGCGCCCTGATCGAGCACGATCACGGGGTCGCACAGTCGCATGACCAGTTGCATGTCGTGCTCGACCACCAGGAACGTGACGCCGTCAGCGTGGCGCGCACGGATGTGCTGCTCCATCGTGTCGATCATGACGGGGTTCACGCCCGCGGTCGGCTCGTCGAGCAGGACCAGGGCCGGCTCGCTCGTCAGCACCGCGGCGAACTCCAGCAGCTTGCGCTGGCCGTAGGACAGCTCGCCGGCGGGGAGCTGCGCGAACGGCTCCAGCCGGAACTCCTGGAGCATCGTGCGGGCCCGATCCGAGTCGGCGCACGACACCCGCCGTCCGAATAGCTGGGGCCAGCTGTAACCCGCCGCGACGACCAGGTTCTCCTCCACGCTCAGATCCGGGAAGATCCGCGCCTGCTGGAAGGTGCGCGACAGGCCGCGGCGGTAGAGGTCGGCGGGGCGGGGCCTAGTTATCGTCTGGCCGCGGAACCGGATCGTGCCCGCGTCGGCCTTGAGGTAGCCGGTGATCATGTTGAACGCCGTCGTCTTGCCCGATCCGTTCGGGCCGATCAGTGCCGTGACGGTGCCGGCCTGCACCTCGAAGGAGCAGTGATCGACCGCGGTCACGCCGCCGAATTGCTTGGTGAGGCCGTCGACGGCCAGCAGCGCGTCGCTCATCGCTTGACCATCACGTCCGGAGCAGGCACCGCCGAAGCTGCCTCGCGTGCGAGTGCCCTCTCGGCCTCGGTAACGGCGCGTCGCTTCCGTAGGCGTTCCGAGATGGAGGGGAGGATGCCGCGCGGCAGAAACAGCATGATCAGGAGGAACACCGTGGCGTAGGCGAACAGGTACAGCTGGCTGGCCCCGAGCGCCTGGGCGAAGTACTCCTGCGCAGGAACCAGGATGAATGCACCGAGCACCGGTCCCCACAGCGTCGCGCGACCACCGAGGAACGCCATCAGCACCATCCCGATGGTGATCAGGGGATCCACGGCGAATTGCGGGTAGATGAAGCCCACGTAGTAGGCCCAGACCCCGCCGGCCATGGCGACGAGACCCGCGCTCACCCCGAACGCGATGAGCTTGACCGCGGTGACCCGTACCCCGACGCCGTGCGCCTTGTCCTCGTCGGCCCGGACCGTGGCGAGCGACAGCCCGATCTTGGACCGCCGGAAGTACAGCGAGATGCCCATCGCGGTCACCAGCAGGATCAGCATCGCGAAGTAGAACGGCCAGTCGTAGTGGTCCAGTCCGAACGGCGCCGGCGCGACGCTGGTGCCCTGCGCGCCGCCGGTGATGCTCTTGAGGTTGAACGCGAGGGTCTGGGTGATGAACAGCAGGGTGATCGTGACGATCGCGAAGACGTCGGCTCGAGTGCGCATCGACACCCAGCCGATCGGCACGGCCAGCAGTCCCACGGCGATGCCGACGAGCGGCAGCACGAAGAACGGGATGTAGCCGCCGTAGACATCCGTTGAGAACAGGAGGCCGATCGCGTAGGCGCCGATGCCGAAAAAGGCGACGTGCCCGAGGGAGGGATAGCCGGCGTAGCCGCCGACCAGGTTCCACGAGCTCGCGAGGGCCGCGTACATGATCGTGAAGATCAGCGAGTTGAGCATCCAGCCTGGTGCCCCGACGAGCGGGATCACCAGCAGGACCCCGAAGAAGATGCCGGCGCGCAGCAGTCCCGCGCGGGAGATCGCGCCTCTCACAGCGCACCTCGCGTGCGCGCGCCGAACAGGCCTCTGGGCCGGATGAGCAGCACCAGCAGCAGCACGATGAAGAAGCTGAAGTCTGACCAGATCGGGGAGGCAACCGCAGACACCACCGAGGACACGACGCCCATGCCGACGGCGGCGACGATGGAGCCACCGATGCTGCCGAGACCGCCGAGCACCACGATCGTGAGGAGCCTGCTGATCAGGTCGTAGTGACTGCCGGGGTTGAACGAGTTCAGGATCCCGAATACCGAGCCGGCCGCCGCCGCGGTGGCGGTGCCGAGCCCGAATCCGATCGCCGAGACGCGCTGCGCGTTGACGCCGAGCAGTTGCGCCGACATCGGATTCTGCACCGTGGCCCGCACCGAGCGCCCGAACTTGGTGCGCTGCAGGATCAGATACAGCACCGCGAGCATCGCCAGCGATAGCGCGAAGGCCACGAATCGCACGAGGCTCACCTGATAGCCGAGGATCGTCCAGCTGAAGTTCGCATAACTCGGCTGGACGTTGGTGAGGTTCGCGCCGTAGACGAACGACAGAATTCCTTCGATTCCCAGCGCCAGCGCAAAGGTGACCAGCAAGGAGAGCTGTGCGACGTCATCGCTGTGGAGCGGGCGGAGCAGCGCCCACTGCACGCCGACACCGACGAGGAACAGGATGGGGGTCGTGATGAGGACCGACAGGAAGGGATCCAGCCCCAGGTGGGTGAACATGGTGTAGGTGAGGTACGCACCGAGCACCACCAGGGCCCCCTGCGCCAGGTTCACCACCTTCATGATTCCGAAGATGAGCGTCTGACCACTGGCCATCAGGGCGTAGACCCCTCCGGTCAGCACACCGAGGATGATCGCTTGAGTCAATGCGTGCATGCCCAGCCCCTGCCTACCCAGCCCAGTTCGGCTTCGGCGTGACCGGGGCGGCCGCGCCCAGCGGGTATACCGTGGTGAGTTTGCCGTTGATCCACTGGATCAGCAGGTAGCTGCCCTGCGGTGCTCCGTACTGGTCCCAGCTGAGGTCGCCGACCAGCGTCGGCCAGGTGCCGGAATGCAGCGTCTTGATGATGGTGGCGTTGTCGATCGTGCCGGTCTTCTTCGCGACCGCCTCGAGCAGCATGCCGGCCGAGTAGGCCTCCGCCGAGGTCGGGTCGATCGTCTGCGCGGTGCCGCCGTACTTCGCTGTGTAGTCGGCGATGAACTTGGTGCTGCCGGGCACGGTTGAGTCGGCGTACCAGTCGGCGCTGGAGAAGACGCCTTCGGTGTTCGCCGCGCCGACGGCGTTCGGGAAGTCGGCGGGGGAGTTGGCGCCGTTGGACTCGAACAGCCACTTCGGGTTGAACTTGAGCTGGATCATGGCCTTCATCTGGGCGAAGGCGTCCGCCTGCTGGCTTCCGCCCACGACCACATCCGGGCTGGCGGCCGCCATGCCCGACATGATCGGGGTCATGTCCGCGGTCTCGGCCGGGTAGGTCTGGTCGTAGACCGTCTTGATGCCGGCGCCCTCGAAGCGCTTCTGGATGTTTTCCGCGATCGGGGCGGCGAACGGGTCGTCGAGCTTGGCGTAGCCCGCCGTCTTGGGTCGCTGGCTCGCGGGCAGCGACAAGATGTAGTCGGCGAAGACGGTGCCGCCCGAGGTGGTCGGGGCGGGCTGCACGAAGAACAGGTTGCCGAGCTTCTGCTCGAACACCGAGGGTCCGCCGCCGGCGGGCTCGATGAACGCGTATCCGTAGCGGTTGACGACGCGCGATGCCGGCACCGTCAGCAGGCTGGAGAACGGGCCGAATACGATGTCGACCTTTTTCTGGGTGATCAGGCTGGTGTAGTTGGTCACGACCTGATCGGGGCTCGACGCATCGTCGACGATCGAGAGCTGCACCTGCCGGCCGAGCACACCGCCGGAGGCGTTGACGACGCTGGCCCACAGCTCGTAGCCGCGCTGCGCGGCCTTGCCCGAGTCGGAGAAGTCACCGGTGAGCGACAGCGAGATCCCGATCTTGAGCGGGGCGCCGCTGGACGCGCTGGTCGATCCAGAATCGCCGCTGCAGCCGGCGAAGGCGAGGACCGCGACGGTCAGCGCTGCGGCGCCGGCGACCGCGCGACGCAGGCGCGGCTTCCGGAGGTGGATTCGTAGTTGCACCATTGCTCCTAACAGGGACTGAACGGCCGCTCGGGGTGAAGTCGACGGGCGACAGTGCTAACATTCGGACCGAACCGCAATCGATTGCATGACTATGGCACCCGTCCGCAGACGTGTCAAGGAGTTGTCGATACGGCGAAACATCAGCGAGTGGCCCTGTCGAAGCCTCGCCCGATGGACTCGGCGGGGACGGCGAGGTGCATCGGACTCGACCGGGGAACGCTTATCTGATCGAGCAGCGGCTAACGCGCCTGGCGGTAGCCTGACCGCACGAACCCGCATGGCTGGGTTCCCGAACGGCGAGGAGATCGACGATGCCCCGACGCGCGACGATCGACGACGTGGCGCGTCTGGCGCAGGTGCACAAGGCGACGGTGTCGCGGGCGCTGAATGCCCGAACCCGCGACCAGGTCAACGCCGAGACGGTGAAGCGGGTCAAGCGGGCCGCGCGGCAACTCGGCTACGTGCCCAACGCGATGGCGCGGGGGCTGCGGACCAGTCGTTCGATGACGATCGGGGTGATCATCCCCGATCTGATGAACCCGATCTTCCCGCCGATCATCCGGGGTATCGAGCACGTTCTGCAACCACGGGGCTACACCGTGCTGGTAGCCAACACTGACGCCCATGATGCTGTCGAGGTCTCCGCTTTCGAGTCGCTGCTGCAGCGCCGGGTCGACGGGTTCATCCTCGCCACCGGGCGTCTGGACGATCAACCGATCGTCGAGGAGGCTGCGGCGGCCGACGTGCCAGTGGTGTTGGTCAACCGGGGCTCTGGCGTGGGTCACTATCCCTTGGTATCCGGTGACAATTCCGGCGGAATCGCCACTGCGGTAGAGCATTTGGTCGAACTGGGTCATCGCCGTGTCGTCCATGTCGCGGGTCCGCTGAACTTCTCCACCACCCGCGCGCGGTTGGAGGCGTTCGAGTCCGCGGCGCACACGACGAAGGGCGTTCAGTTCAGCACCGTGAGCGCGAAATCGCTGACCGTCGAGGCGGGCCAGGAGGCGATGGACGAACTGCTTGCCCGCCCGGGCGAACGACCCACGGCCGTCGTCGCCGGCAACGATCTCGTCGCGCTCGGTGTGATCCGCCAACTACGCGCGCACGGACTGCGCTGTCCGGAGGACGTGTCGGTCGTCGGGTTCAACGACATGCCCTTCGCCGAGGATTTCTGGCCTCCGCTGACAACCGTGCACATGCCGCTACGCGAGATCGGCGCCGAGGCTGCGCGCCAGCTGCTGCACGGGATCGAATCAGGCGAACAAGAGGCGGCGACGGTGACACTGCCGGTGTCGCTGGTCGTCCGGGGATCCACCGGGCCCGCGGCCGACTGACCGTTGGGCTGCGCTGAGGACCGTGCACACGGGGCGACGCCAGATCGGCGTCCGGGCCGCCCGCCGGCTGCGGCACGGGATCGAATCCGGCGAACAGGAGACGGCGACGCGCAGACGCCGGCATCGCTGATCGGCCGCGGATTCGCTACGCCTGCGACCCTACTGACCCGTCGGGCACTGCGGAGCTGGCCGCCGTTGTGACTTGGCCAGGCGTTGACATGCCATTGTCGCTATGCCACGATTTAGTGCAATCGATTGCATCGATCGACGCAACAGCAACTGTTCGATCTCTCCCCGGTGGCGCGCTCCACGCGGCGTCCGTCAACCCGTCTCCCCGGTCAGCGGCCGCGGCGAAACAGTAAGGAATTGACTATGTCTTCCTCGTCATTGACGATCGGCTGGATCGGCGCCGGTCGGATGGGATCCCAGCTCGTCACCCGGCTGCTCGACGCCGGATACGACGTCTCGGTGTACAACCGGACCGCGGCGAAGGCGCAGCACCTGGCAGAGCGCGGCGTGACGGTTGTGGGCAGACCGGTGGACCTGGCCGACCGCGATCTGGTATTCAGCATGGTGTCCTCGTCGAAGGACCTCGAGCAGGTCATGCTCGGCGACGGTGGTCTACTCACCGGCGCGGCGTCGCCGCGGGTGATCGCCGATGCGTCCACGGTGTCCGCGGTGGCCAGCGAACTGGTCCGCAACGCCGCGAATTCGCGCGGCGCTGACTTCCTTGCAACACCGGTGAGCGGCAATCCGAAGGTGATCGCCGCCGGCAAGCTGACCATGGCTGTCTCGGGTCCCCGCGAAGTGTTCGACTCGGTCGAGCCGGTGCTGAACGTCTTTGGCCGCGGGGTCACCTACGTCGGCGAGGGCGAGGTCGCCCGGCTGGTGAAGATCGCCCACAACCTCATGCTGGGGGTGGTCACCCAGTGTCTGGCCGAGATCACGGTGCTCGTGGAGAAGGGCGGCGTCAGCCGCGCCGACTTCCTGGCTTTCCTCAACGACTCGGTAATGGGCTCGACGTTCACCCAGTACAAGTCGCCGGCGTTCGTCAACCTCGACTTCACCCCGACCTTCACGATGGCGCTGCTGCAAAAGGACTTCGATCTCGGGCTGGAGGTGGCGAACTTTCTGAAGTCGCCGATGCCGATCGCGTCGGCGACCCGGCAGATCGTCGCGCAGGCGGTGGGCGCTGGACGCGGCGACGATGAGGACTTCGCGACGCTGCTGCTGGAGGTGGCGCGCGGCGCCGGCATCATTCTGCAGCCCGAGAACTCCCCCGTCGATGACGGTCTCGCGCCGGTCCGCTCATGACTTCGTCGGTTGAGGCAACGCCCGCGCCGCGTCCGCTCGGCGCGCCCGGTCACATGGGTGTCGACTACGAGCAGCGGGTCGACTTCGGCCGGCTGCGCGAGCACCGGATCGCACGGGCGAAGGCGGCACTGGAGGCGAGCGGCTGTGGCGCGTTTCTGCTGTTCGACTTCTACAACATCCGCTACGCCACCCAGACGTGGATCGGCGGCGCGTTGGGCGACAAGATGATCCGCTACTGCCTGCTGACCCGCGACCGAGACCCGATCCTGTGGGACTTCGGCTCGGCGGTGCGCCATCACAAGCTGTATTCGCCGTGGCTGCCGCAGGAGAACTGGCGGGCCGGATTCCTGGGCTTCCGCGGGGCGGTGGCGCCCGATGCCGGACTGATGCGCGACGCGGTCACCGAGATCAAGGGCATCCTCACCGATGCGGGCGTTGCCGACGCACCGGTGGGCCTGGACATCGTCGAGCCGCCCTTCCTGTTCGAGATGCAGCGCCAAGGGTTGCGGGTCCTCGACGCACAGCAGAGCATGCTGGATGCCCGGGTGATCAAGTCGCCGGACGAGATCATGATTCTCAACCAGGCCGCGGCGATGGTCGACGGCGTCTACCAGGACATCGTCGACATCCTCAAGACCGGCGTCCGGGAGAACGAGATCGTCGCGCTGGCCAACAAGCGGCTTTACGAGTTGGGTTCTGATCAGGTCGAGGCGGTCAACGCCATTTCGGGGGAGCGCTGCAACCCGCACCCGCACAACTTCACCGACCGGATCATCCGGCCCGGGGACCAGGCCTTCTTCGACATCATCCATTCCTTCAACGGCTACCGCACCTGCTATTACCGCACCTTCGGGGTGGGCAGTGCGACGCAGAGCCAACGCGACGCCTACAAGCTGGCACGGGAGTGGATGGACACCTCGATCGCCGCGATCCGCCCCGGCGTGGGCTCCGACCAGATCGCCCGGCTGCTGCCCAAGGCGACCGATTTCGGTTTCGAGAACGAGATGGCGGCGTTCGGGCTGCAGTTCGCCCACGGCCTGGGGCTCGGCCTGCACGAGCGCCCGATCATCTCCCGGCTGAACTCGCTGGAGAACCCGGTCGAGCTGCAGGCGGGGATGGTCTTCGCGATGGAGACCTACGCGCCGGCCTCCGACGGCTTCTCGGCCGCGCGGATCGAGGAGGAGGTCGTGGTCGCCGACGACGGCCCGGTCATCCTGACCAAGTTCCCGGCCCAGGAACTGTTCGTCGCCAACCAATACTGACCCGACGCACCGCGCTGGGCCTTCTCAGGCCTTCCAGACGGTCTTGAGGTTGCAGAACTCGCGGATCCCGGCGCTGGCGAGCTCCCGGCCGTAGCCGGAGTCCTTCACCCCGCCGAACGGCAGCTCCGGGTAGGACACAGTCATGCCGTTGAGGAACACCGCTCCGGCGTCGAGGTTGTCGATGAACCATTCCTGCTCGTCGGCGTCGTTGGTCCAGACCGCTGAGCTCAGGCCGAAGGTGGTTTGGTTGGCCACCCGCACCGCCTCGTCGCGGTCGGCCACTTCGTAGAGCGAGGCGACCGGGCCGAATGTCTCCTCCATCACGATGCGCATGTCACCGGACAGACCGGCCAGCACGGTGGGGGAGTAAAACCATCCGGGTCCCTCGGGTGCCGAACCGCCGGCTAGCACCTGGGCGCCCTTGGCCACCGCGTCGTCGACCAGCACGGCGACATCGTCGCGACCCGAGGCGGTGGCCAGTGGCCCCACGTCGGTGGCCTCGTCCAACGGGTCACCGACCACCAGGGCGTTCATCTTCGCCGCGAACTGCCGGGCGAACTCGGCATAGATGTCGGCATGTGCGATGAAACGCTTGCCAGCAATGCAGGACTGCCCGTTGTTGGCGATTCGGGCCTTGACCGCCATCGTTGAAGCGGCGTCGACATCGGCACTGGGCATCACGATGAACGGATCGGAGCCGCCGAGTTCGAGCACTGCCTTCTTGATCTGCCCGCCCGCTGCTGCCCCGACGGAGCGGCCGGCCGGCTCGGAGCCGGTGAGGGTGACGGCTTTGACACGGTCGTCCTCGATCACCGCGGCCACCTCCGCCGAGCCGATCAGCAGTGTGCGGAACGATCCCGCCGGGAAGCCGCCCTTCTCGAAGAGGGTGTCGAGGTAGAGCGCCGACTGCGGCACATTGGACGCGTGCTTGAGCAAGCCGGTGTTACCCGCCATCAGGGCCGGCGCGGCGAAGCGGATGACCTGCCACAGCGGGTAGTTCCACGGCATCACTGCGAGCACGACGCCCAGTGGCCGCCACACGGTCCAGGCCTGCGACGCGGAGACAGCGGCGGGGTCGGCGAGCGGCTCGTCCGCGAGGAAGGACTCGGCGTGCGCGGCGTAGAAGCGCATATTCTTCGCGCATTTGAACACCTCGGCGCTGGCCTGGGCGATCGGTTTGCCCATCTCCACGGTGAGCATCCGGGCTGCGCGCGGGGCGTCGGCTTCGAGGATGTCGGCGGTGGCGTTCATCCACTCGGCGCGCTGCGCGTAGTCCGTGGCGCGCAGTGCCTCGGCCGCCTGGGCGGCTTGCCCGATCCGCCGGTCGACCTCGGCGCTGTTGTGGGGTTCGAACGCTTCTATTGTCTCACCGGTGGTCGGGTTAACGGTTGCGATGGCCATAGCGCTTACTTCCTGCTTC
>JAOPWF010000640.1 GCA_025965815.1 Mycobacterium sp. | reverse complement strand
TTTCGTTCGTGGGCCCAGCGTCATGGCGGGCTACTTCGGCCGGACCGATCTGACCGATCAGGTGCTGCACGACGGTTGGCTGGAGTCGGGGGATCTCGGGTTCGAACAGGACGGCGAGCTTTTCCTGTGCGGACGGCACAAGGAGATCGTGATCGTGCGTGGCGCCAACCACGCGCCCGAGGAGTTCGAGGCAGCGTTGGATGGGCTAAAGGGCGTTCGGAGCGGATGCGCAGTCGCCGTTGGATTCGTCCCCGCCGGCGAGGATGACGAGGCGCTGGCGATGCTCGTCGAGACCACCTCGGACGCCGCCCCGACGCTGGCGGACGACGTGGCGTCGCGAGTCGAGGAGCGCACGCGCATCCGGCCATCGCGGGTGGAGTTGCTGGCACCGGGAACGTTGCCCCGGACGACCAGCGGAAAGCTCCGACGACGCGAGGCGCGCGCCCAGTGGCTGGCAGGGACGCTGACCCCTCCCAAGAAGGTCTCCGCCGCGGGGCTCCTGGTCGAGGCGGCCAACGGAGAACTCCGCCACGCGCGCGCGACCTTCGCAAGGCTCACAGCGGCGAAGAAGCGTCGATCGGATAGAGCGATAGCGGAGAGATAGCCATGTATCGAGCAGACACCATTGACGCACCCTCTCAAGGGCCGATGACGGTTAGCGCCCCGGTGCCCGCTGACGCACATCGGCCGCGGGGAGTCACCACGGCAACGGACCGCAGTCGATAGGTGAGCCAAAGATCCAGCCGTAAAGGATGATCCGCCTGAATGGCAGACAATCAGCCTTCGGTCTTCTCCAGGCTCGAGCGGCATCCGACGCAAAGTGGTCGGCCGTTCGGGCGACGTACGCTGCTGCGCGGTGCCGGTGTTGTCGGTGCCTCGCTCGTCGCCGCCACACTGTCCGGATGCGATCACAACGACAACACACTGACGTACTTCTTCCAGGCCAATCCGGAAGAGGCGGACGTGCGGAAGCGGCTCATCGACGAGTTTCAGCGCAGACATCCCGACATCAAGGTCCGGACGGTGTTGTCCGGGTCCGACCCGATGCAGCAGATGTTGACCTATTGCGCGGGCGGAAAGTGTCCGGATGTGCTGATGGCCTGGGAGCTGACTTATGCCGGCCTGGCCGACCGGGGTGTGCTGCTGGATCTGAACACGATCCTCGCCGCGGACCCGGCCTATGCCGCAGAGTTGAAATCGGACAGCGTCCCAGTGTTGTACGACACGTTCGGGTTCAAAGGTGGGCAATACGCGTTCCCGGAACAATGGTCGGGAAACTATCTATTCTTCAACAAGAAACTCTTCGACGAGGCGAGCCTGAGACCGCCCAGCCGTTGGGAAGATGCCTGGAGTTTCGCCGAATTCCTTGATTGCGCCAAGGCGCTCACCAAAAGTGACGCGTCCGGCAAGGTGATGCAGTGGGGCTTTGTCGACACCTGGGTGCCCTATTACTCTGCCGGTCTGTTTGGAATGAACAATGGCGCCAGCTGGTCCGTCCCGTGGAACAACCCGCAGCGCATGAATTTTGATGATGACGCGTTCATCGAGGGCGTCCAGTTCTACGCGGACCTGGCCAACAAGTACCGGGTGGCCCCGACGGCGGCCGACCAGCAAACGACGTCCACGACGGATCTCTTCTCGCTGGGCCGGGCCGCGATGGCAATGGGCGGGCACTGGCACTACAGCACATTCTCCGAGGCCGACGGCCTAGATTTCGACGTCACGGTGTTGCCGGTGGGCCCGAAGGGGCAAGGCGCGCGGTCCGACGTCGGAACGACCGGTCTTGCCATCGCGGCCGACAGCCCCCGCAAGCAGCAGGCATGGGAATTCGTGAAGTTCGTGACCGGTCCCATTGGGCAAGCCGTGATCGCCGAATCCGGCCTTTTCGTGCCCGTATTGAAGTCCGCGGTGAACTCCGCGGGATTCGCCAAAGCTCATGCCCGGGTGCGCAACCTCGAAGTCCTCACGGGCGGACCGGCCCGCTCGAGCCACCTGCCGGTCACCCCAGCGTGGGAAAGGATCGAGGCTCTGATGGATCGCCGCTTCGGCCCCGTCCTGCATGGAGTCCAATCGGCGGCGTCATTCAAGAACGGGCTCGCTCCTCAGGTCGATGAGGTGCTGCGCGATCAATGACTGTCAGCGAGAGGACACCCGCGCCGACCGTGCCCGCGCCGACGAGCGATCGTTCGGTGCTGGCGAGGCGACAAGCGAAGGCCGGACGCATGTTCGTCGCGCCGAACCTGCTCGCGGTGGCCGTGTTCATGATGTTCCCGCTGGGATTCTCGCTATACATGGCCTTTCAGAAGTGGGATCTGTTCACCCCGGCGAAGTTCGTTGGGTGGGCGAACTTCGATCGGCTGTTCACCGGGGACCCGCTTTTCGCCATCGCGTTGCGCAACACCCTGGTCTTGACCGTCGGGACCACGGTGCCGACGGTTTTCATCAGCCTCATCGTCGCTGCCGCGCTGAACCGGAAACTCAAGGGGATCGGCGTCTTTCGGACCATTCTGTTCCTGCCGCTGGCTGTCTCATCCGTGGTGATGGCCGTGGTGTGGCGCTTCGTCTTCGACACCAACAACGGCCTGTTCAACATCATGCTCGGCTGGATCGGGATCGGTCCGGTGCCGTGGTTGGTCGACCCCCGGTGGGCGATGGTCTCACTGTGCCTGGTCAGCATCTGGCAAAGCGTCCCGTTCGCCACCGTCATCCTGCTCGCCGCCATGCAAGGCGTACCCGAGGACCTCTACGAGGCGGCGAAGATCGACGGCGCAGGG
>JAOPWF010000639.1 GCA_025965815.1 Mycobacterium sp. | reverse complement strand
TGCTCCCGGGCTAATTGTGTTTGCCAAGAGTCGGTCATTCGTATGACCTCAGACGTGTACGCAGCGGCCGCGGAGCTGTAACGTTAGCCTCGCCACAAATTTGGTAGAAACTGTTTGTGGTTCAGCGGGTCAAGACAATGGCCGGCTGAGGGTCTGGGGAATGGGGTTGCAGTGGGGGACGCTTCGCAACGGCATCTGATCCGTCGCGCTGGCATCGTGGGCGTACTCATGCGCCACAGCGCCAATATCGTCATCGCAATCGTCACGCTCGCCAATCCGCACTCGGACGCTCAGCCGATGGGCAAATGGCTGCTCGGAGTGTTGGCGTGCTGGGGGGCCTACCGCATTGCCACGCGCTCGCAGCGCGGCGCGTTCACGGCCGTTGACTATCTACTGACCCTCGCGGTCTGCGCGGCGATACCGCTACCGACCACCGGAGCCGACTTCGCGGTTAGCTACAGTGCGCCGCAGGCCGTGGCGATCACGGCGGCTGTCAGCTTCGCTGTTGCGCTGCCGCCGAGGCTGAGCATTCTGATGGCCGTGTCGATCGCGGCGGCCCTGATGTGGAGTGGCGCCGCCGTCGGCGATTGGGCCGATCTGAGGGTGGCCGGATTCGTGGTTCTGGTGCAAGCGGCAATCACGGCAGTCATCCGCGTCATGTTGCTGCGGCTCGCTGCCGCGGCGGACCGCGCCCGCGCCGACCGCGAAGCGGCCGAGGTCAACAAGCAGGTAGCTGACGCCGTTCGGGACTACGACCGCGAGCAGCTCGCTCTCCTGCACGACACTGCAGCGTCGACTCTGCTTCTGGTCGGGAAAGGCACACCGCTGCCACCGGAGCGGCTCGCCGCCCAGGCCACCCGCGACCTCCAACTGCTGGCAGAAGGTCCACAGATTTCGACTCCGCCGATCGAACTGGTCGCGGCGCTGCGCCAGCACGCCGCCCATGTCCGCACTCCGCTCCGGTTCGCCGGCCGCGACGAGGTCTGGCTGGACGGCGAGACCGGAAAGGCTGTGGTGGCCGCGGCGCGCGAGGCGATGACCAACGTCGACCGGCACGCCCGGGCGACCTGGATGTACGTCGCCGTCGGTGCGCGTTACGTCGTCGTGAGTGACGACGGCCTCGGATTCGCCCCGGGCGAAGCGACGGCCGGGCACGGGATCGCCGACTCCATCACCGCCCGCATGCAACGGGCCGGGTGCCAGGTGGACATCCGCTCCGCCCCCGGCTGCGGCACGTCGGTAGAGCTCTCCTGGCAAACGGAGCCGCAGACGCCGCCCCGCGATCCTGAAGTCACCAATCCCGACCGGCAGATCGACCGGGTCCGTATCGGCTTCGCTCTCGCGCTGACAAGTTATGCGGTCTTCAATCTCGTCGCTTCGGCACCCTACTCGCTGGCGGACACTTCATACCCGGTGGCACAGATCGCGTTGGCCGCGTTGGCGGTGGTGAGCTCGCTGGCAGCGCTCCCAGGCATCCTATGGGGCCGTTGGCGGCCGGCTGTGCCTGCGGCGGCCGCGCTACTCGTGGTGGCTGCCCTTCAGCCGGTGTTGCTGGACAGAGATAGCCTCTACGGGCCGGCGAACTGGTCCTGGTACAGCATCGGCTGGTGCTTGCTGCCACTGCTGCTGGGCCTGCCCGCCCCTCTTGTCGCGGCGGTCGTCGCGGCGTACTGGGCGGTCATGTGGGTCGCGAATCTCATGCTGGATTCATCGGCACCCACCTGGTTGTACCTCGGGCTGGGCACCGGCAGCATCCTCGTTCTTCAGTTGTGCTCACTGGTGGCCTACGAACTCATGGGTGACGCCGCCGAGGAGGCGCAGGCCGAAGCCCGGGCCCATCTGGAAGTGCGGACCAGACAGCGGGTAGCCGAGGCGCTGCGGGCCGACTATAGGCGGCGCTATGCCGGACTCGCGCAAAGCGTCGTGCCCTTGCTGATCGCACTGAGCCGGGGCGGTCCAGTCGACTCCGAGATGCAACGAAATGCGCGAGCTGAATCGCAGCGGATGCGTGCACTGTTCGACCAGTCAGCGACCTTCGACCATGCGCTGCTGCGCAGGCTGCGCCCACCCATCGACGCGGCGATGGATCGCAGCGTCGATGTGGTGCTGCATGTCGACTGCGCGCTGCCGGCCATCGACGACGACGACATCGACGCTCTCGTCGCACCCGTTGCGGAAATCCTGCAGAACACCGCAACGGCTGCCCGGATCGTGCTGACCGCCACAGCCGACGAGGTGGTCGTCAGCGTGGTCTTCGAGGGCTGGCGGGGACTCTATCCGGTGGAACACGCCTGGCCCGCCAGTGACGATGACGTTAATTTAGTGACCTTGAATGGCACGGCCTGGTTTACCGTTCGCCACGCCGTACGGGCTGGAAGGTGCGACCCTATCTTTGATTACGAACATGTCAGCTGAGGTTTCGGTCGCGATCGTCGACGACCACGATGTGATACACGCGGGAGTTCAGGCCTGGTGTGCCGAAGCCGATCCGCCCATCAAGATCGTCGGCAATTATTTCTCGGCGGAGCAATTCCTCGCCGAGCACCCAGAGGGCACGAACGATCTCGACATCGTGTTACTGGACCTTGAGCTGCAAAGCCGTTGTCTGGATTTCTCCCTGCTCGAACGGATCGCCCCTTACCACCGGGTCATCGTCTACTCCCACATCGGCACAGACGAGGTGATACTGCACTGCCTTGACCTCGGCGCGATCACGTATCTCGTCAAGTCCGAGGGCAAGGACCATCTGATGGACGCGATCCATGCGGCCCGATCCGACACGCCCTATGTCGGCCCGCGGATGGCGGGGGCAATGTTCAACGATCGCAACGTGGGACGACCCAGCCTGGCACGGCGCGAGCAGGAAGTGCTCATCGCATGGTTTCAAACCGAGAGCAAGGACCTGGTCGCCAAAAAGCTCTTCATCGCACCCACCACGGTGCGCACCCATCTTCAACGGGTTCGCGCCAAATATGCATCGGTCGGTCGGCCGGCTCCCACAAAGGCCGCGCTGGTTGCACGCGCCATACAGGACGGCATCATCAACCTCGACGACATGTAGCGTCGGGATCACGCAAAGCCTGAACACCCACGATTCAGTCGGCTCGGATCTGGCCCGCGCCCTCCATGTGGGGGGTGGCGCTTATCCGCCCGATGAGTTTCGAAGTCCGCACTAGGGGGATGCCGGGTGCATGCCCGGTCTGTGCGGCGTGCTCCTGGGCATCCATCGTGGCCATGCCTTTGAATAACCGGGACTTCGAACCCCACCCGCAATTACACACCGCGCGTGAACGCCCCACGCCGCGCACATAAACGCACACCATGTGGGGCATCTCGTCCACATCGTTCAAGCTCGACATAATCTCGTCTCCCCCTGCCGCGAAGCGCGCCTGCTCCCAACAGTCGCTATCGCCGTTGCGTGTTCGAAAGTCATGTCGCACCCGAATCGTTCCGCAGGCCACCGCGACGTGGCGTAACCAGCGCAACCACATCCATGCAACTTCGCCTCTGTTCGACGGTGGCAGCAATGGCCACCACGATATAACCAGCGTTTGCTGTACTTGTGCTATCGGACGAACAGATGACTATTCGTCGTCGTCACGACCTTTGCCACTGTTTGCTGACGCAAGGGCCACCCGCGCAAAACCGCAGTTCTGGCCGCTCCCGGCACCCGTCAGCGAAGAGTTCTCCGTCTTTGCGCGCGCGACGTCAGCCCACTTCGGCTATCCGAAGTGTCGCGCAGGTGTCCGGCTCTTGATCAGGCGGTCTCGTCCTGAGGCCGCCGTGCCTGCACTTCGCGCGCGAAAAACTGGTCACGGGCCATCCGCTCGACATGGTTGACGTCGCGCAGAATGCCCCGTAACTCGGAGTGGAACGCTTTGCGACGATCCTCGAGATCGGCTGCCGGTTCGAGCAGATGCTGGTCGGCCGCGACCTGGCGCGCCGTGGTGAACAGGAGCGTCGACACCGGCTCACTGCTGCGTACGAGCCCTTGCGCGACATATTGGTTGCCGACGCCCATCGCCAGCTTGGTCAGATCCTTTTCGCTGATCTCGACCGGCGCGTCACGCAGCACGTCGGAAACGATCTCATACGCCTCGAAGAACGTCCGGAGCATCGCGTGGGCCATCAGCGGCTTCTTGGCGCGCAGCAGGGTGTCGATCTCCTCGCCGCCGGCGGTGACTTTGGCCTCCCAGTCGTCCAGCCAGTCCATCTCCTCGGCGATGTTGGCGCGAAACGCCGCTGAGTCGGCGAAGTAGAAATCGAACTTCAGCAGATCGCGCAGCCGCATCGCCTGGGCCCAGAAGGCCTCCAGCCGGTCGCCGTCGGCGTGAGCCGCGTGCGCCAACGCCAGTTCGACGATCGAGGTCTCCAGGAACGCATGAATCACCGAGTTCCGGTAGAACGAGGCCGCGTGCTCGTCCTGGGGGGCGATCCGCCACACCGGCTCCCGGCCGCCGTCGACGCGGGTGACCGGGTGACCGTTGGAAAGCGCGTCGACCGCTGACCTGACGCCCTCGGGCGTGCGCAGCCGCACCGCACTAGCCGTCATCGGCGTCTGCTTGCGCTCCATGTAGTCCAACGAATCCTGCAGCGTGTGGTGGAGCTGCGTCAGCGTGAGCGCGGCACCGCGGGTCGCCAGCAACAGTGCCGACACCAGACCGGTGGCGTTGACCGGCGTGGCGCGCAGGGTGCGCCAGGCCACCTCGAACGCCATCTTCTGCAGCGCAAGCCGTTTGGCGACCTTGTCCTCGGCGAGCTCACCGTGCGGAGCGCCCAGGTACGGGCGCATCGACACCGCCTCGGGAAAACGGACGTAGATCTTTCCGTAGTTGCGCTCGCCCTGCGCCTTGATGAAGTTGTAGAGCCAGCTCAGGCCCTCGGGGGTCTTCTCGCCACCGCGGGCGTATTCCGCGTATTCCGCGATCTCGTGGAGCTGGTCGAAGCTGATCGAAACCGGTTGCAGCAGAATGTCATCGCTGCGGCCGTCGAGATAGGCGTCGGCGACGTAGCTCATGAGCCCCAGCTTCGGCGGCAGCATCTTGCCGGTGCGCGAACGCGTGCCCTCGATGGACCAGCTCAGGTTGAACCGTTTCTCCACGACGTAGCCGACGAACTCCTTGAGCACGTACTTGTAGAGCGGGTCGTCGCCGGTACCGCGCCGGATGAAGATGACACCGGAGCGCCGCATCAGCGGCCCCATGAACCCGAACGACATATTGATGCCGGCGAAAAGGTGGGCACGCGGCAGCCTGTTCTCCTGCATCGCCACCGTCAAAGCCGCGGTATCGAGGTTAGAGCGATGCGAGAACAGCATCACCGCGGGATGCGTTTCGAGGGCCTTGCGCATCGATTCGATCTGTTGCTGGTCGTAGTCGAGTTGCGGGTCGAAGCCACGGCTGTAGATCAGCCTGCTGAGCGCCGGGATCAGGTCAACCGAGAAGCGGCTCCATCCGGTGGCGAGCTCGTCGAGCATCTTGCCGGCCTTTTCGACCGACGCACCGGGTATCTGTTCCAGGCCCGCCCGAAAGCGCGCGGACTCCATCATCTCCGGCTTCACCAGCCGCGGTGACTTGTATTCCGGCCCCAGCAACCGGTATTCGACACGCTCGATGGCCAGGGTTGCCCGGCGCAGGACGAAGCGCGCGAACTCGCGCGGGCTCTCCCCGACAGTGGTGTCACGCCACTGCTGGCGCAGTTCGGAGACCTTCGCCGGCTCACCGGCGACCACCCGGGCCCGCGACGGATCCTTACTCAGGATGCGGCGCTGCCGCCAGTCCGGAGGACGGTAGGTGTCACGGCCGGCCAGCAGACCGAACAGCTTGGAGCGGGTGGGTAGGCCACCAGGCCGCCAGAACACCCGCGCCGGCACCACCGATCGGTCGTCGTCGGCTTCCAACAGTTCGACCAGCCGGGCGAGGACACCGGGGGCCGGATCTTCGGCAGGCAGTTGCAATACTTCGACATTGGAGTCGGGGTGCTCGCGCCGCTGCTGTGTGAGCCAGTCGTCCAGCAGCTCACGTTCGGCCGGCGAGGACACGGATGCCAGGACCAGAGCGTCATCAGTTGTTGTGAAGGAGGCCAAGTCGTCGGTGGGGGCTGTCACGGTCGTCCTTTCACCCCGGGATTGCGCGTGGTCTTTGCGGCGGCTTCAGTCGTCTGCGCTGTCTTCTTGGCCGCCTTCTTGCCTGACTTCTTGGCTGCCTTCGCGCTGGCTTTCGCGGCCTTCTTGGCGGGAGACTTTTCCGCGGACTTCTTCGCCGCCGCGTTCTTGGCGGGCGCCTTTTTCGCAGCCGCCTTCTTCGCGGGAGCCTTCTTCGCGGGAGCCTTCTTCGCAGGAGCGGCGGCCTTTGAGTTCGCGTACAGGTCCGGCTCGGGCAGCTCGTTATAGGGCCAGTTCTTTAGCGTGTCCAGGTAAAGCTGACGTACCTCGGCGATTCGATCGGGGAGGTTGCTCACCGTCCAGTCCTTCACCGATATCGGCGGGAAGACCGCGACGTCGACACTGCCGGGGTGCATGGTGCTGGAGTCTCGCGCCGCGATCACCTCGGCGTTGCGGATCACGATGGGCACGATGGGAATCTGGGCCGTCATCGCGATGCGGAACGGCCCCTTTTTGAACGGCCCGACCTCGGTGGTGTCCAGCCGGGTGCCCTCCGGCGCGATCATGACCGACAAGCCCTTTCTGGCAAGCTCCTCGATCTTGTGTAGCCCTTCGACCGCCGCGCGCGGGTCATCCCGGTCGATGAAGGCGGCGTCCATAACCTTCCCGATGGTTCCGGCGATCGGGTCGTTCTCCAGCTCCTTCTTGCCCACCGAGGTGAAGTTGTCCTTGATCAGGGAACCGGCGATAAATGGGTCGAAGTTGTTGCGGTGGTTGAAGATAAACACCGCCGGCCGTTGCGCGGTGAGGTTCTCTTCACCAATTACGTTGATGTTGACACCGCTAGCGCCCAGCAGCAGCGGGGGCCAGTTGGAGGTGAAGAAGTTAACCCCGCGTCGCTTGTTACGGGCGAGCAGACCGACGCCCAACGCACCCGCCGCGACGGGAATCATCGAACCCACCCCGGCCAGCGTCCGTAGCTGCCCCAGCGGTCCACCACCGCCGCGACTGCTGAATCTCATTACCGGCCAGCCACGTTTGGCTGCGACGGCGGCCAGCTTGCCTGCCGGGTTGGTGGGACGCGGATTGCCGACGAGGTACATCAATGCGACGTCTTCGTCGCCGTCGGCATAGAAATAGCTCTGCGCCAAGTCGACACCGTTCCTGGCGGCGAACGCCTGCACGGCCCTGGCCTTGCCCGAACCCCACAGGATGGGGTTGAGCACCTTGCCGGTGATCAGGCCGTCCTCGTCCGTCTCGAACTTGTTGCTCAACACGTTCTGGATACCTAGGAACTTAGCCA
>JAOPWF010000660.1 GCA_025965815.1 Mycobacterium sp. | reverse complement strand
CTCACGGGGTGCTCATCGGGGTCCGGACCGGCACCTTCGTCTTCGAGCCCCTCGTCGTCGCAGTCATCGTCGGCGACCGCAACCGGTTCCGAGGCCCCGACCTCGCCGGCACCGGGCGGGGTCGGGGTGTCGCCGAACGGCGTCATCACCTCGGTTGACGTGCCCGCGGAGTCCACCGAAGACGAGTACTTCCAGGCCTGTCACACCGCGAAGGTGTGGATGTCCCAGCAGTCCGGTGATGCGAAAGCGCAGGTCGAGCCGTATCTGGCATATCTGCAGTCCTCGGCACCGCCCGGCCCCTCCACCTTCAACCTGCCCTGGGCGCAGCTGACTCCGGCGCGCCAGGCCGCGGTCATCGTGGCAGTCCAGGCAGCCGCTGACGAGGCCTGCGGATAACTGCCGGCCAGCTGACGCGCGATACAATTCGTGAAACGTCAACCTTTCGGAGGTTTGATGCCGGACCGCACGCTCGAACTCGGTACATGACCGAGGAGCATTGGCTCAACCCGTCCCAGCAGCGGACGTGGTTGAACTACATGCGGGTGTACCACCGGCTCGAATACGAGATGAATCGGCACCTTCAATCCGAATGCGGAATGTCACTCGGCGACTACACCGTGATGAACGCGCTCTCGAATGCGCCGCGACACCGCTTACGGCTGGGCAGCCTGGCGACCTTCATCGGCTGGGAACGCAGCCGGCTGTCCCATCACCTGCTGCGAATGAGCAAACGAGGGTTCGTCGAACGCCTGCCGTCCGACACCGATGGCCGCGCCACCGATGCCGTGCTCACCGATTCCGGCTGGAAGGCGTTCAGAGCAGCCGCGCCCAAGCACGCCGCCTGGGTCAAGCAACTGTTCTTCTCCGATCTGGACGCGAACCAGGTGAGCGAACTCGGCGACATTCTGTCCGCGGCCTACGAGACGATCCTGCGCAAAGGGACGCTGCCGCGGCCGAGCCTGGAAGACCACGAACCGTCGGCAGCGCCCTGACGGATCACACCTGCTCAGCGCCGCCGTCGACGAACATCTCCGAACCCGTCATGAAGCTGCTCTGATCGGACGCCAGGAACAAGGCCGCTGCGGCGAGTTCCTCGGGCTGGCCGACGCGGGCCATCGGCACCTTCGCGGCTTCGCCGTCCAGCAGCGCCTGCTCTTGCCCGGCCGGCGCCAGACCCTTGAGTCCTGGCGTCTCCACCGGGCCTGGGACCAGCGTGTTCACCCTGATCTGCCGGTCGGCTAGTTCGCTCGCCCAGGTGCGGCCGAGTGATCGGATCGCCGCCTTGGACGCGGCGTAGACGCCGAACGCGGGCGTGCCACGAGACGCGCTGGTGGAACCGGTGAGGATTACTGACGCGCCCGGATTGAGCAGCGGCACGACCTTCTGCACGGTGAACAGCGTCCCGCCGACGTTGATATTGAACGTGTTCAGGAAGTTCTCCCGCGTCACTTCGGACAGCGTCGCGAACTCGCCGCCGCCGGCATTGGCGAAGACGACGTCGAGGCCGTGCCCGTGGGCACTGATCGCGTCGAAAACCTTGTCCAGATCGCCCGCGTCGGACACATCGCTGCGAATCCCGGTCGCTGCGTCCCCTATCGAGGCGACCGCTTTGTCGATGTTCTCCTGATTGCGCCCGGTGAGGAACACGTGCGCTCCTTCGGCGGCGAACCGTTGCGCGGTGGCGAGGCCGATACCTGAGCTGCCGCCGGTGACGAGGGCGGTCTTGCCGGTGAGTTGACCCATGATGATCTCTCCGTTCTCTGGTCTGGAGAGGTGGCTTCAGCTGTTGACCTCTCACATATAGAAACACGTGACATGTCACGTTATTCCCCGGGCGGTCTTTCGAATCACGGTGTATTTAATCGCCGGATCCGCGCACTGAGACCCCGCCCAGGGCGTACACACCGTGGCAGCGGTGCTGCTCCCGGTGATCGACGAACGCGCAGAATAGGGGCATGACCGACGGCGCTCGTGGTTCGTCGAAACGCGTTGCCCTCGCCCTGGGCAGCGGTGGTGCCCGGGGCTACGCCCACATCGGTGTGATCAACGAACTTCGCGAGCGCGGCTACGAGATAGTCGGCATTGCGGGCTCGTCGATGAGTGCGCTGGTCGGCGGACTGCAAGCGGCGGGGGCATTGGACGAGTTCGCGGACTGGGCCAGGTCGTTGACGCAGCGGGCCATGCTGCGCCTGCTGGACCCGTCGATCACCTCGGCCGGGGTGCTGCGGGCCGAGAAGATCCTCGACGCGGTCCGTGACATCCTCGGCGACATCAGGATCGAGGACCTGCCGATCCCCTACACCGCGGTGACGACCGACCTGATCGCCGGCAAGTCGGTGTGGCTTCAGCGTGGCCCGGTCGACGCCGCGATCCGGGCCTCGATCGCGATACCCGGAGTGATCGCGCCGTACGTGCTCGACGGCCGGCTACTCGCCGACGGCGGCATCCTCGATCCGTTGCCGATGGCGCCGATCGCGGCGGTGAACGCCGACCTGACGATCGCGGTCAGCCTGGGCGGCGGTGAGACCGACACCCGGCGCGACGCCGGCGCCGATGCCGGCCCACGTGCCACCACCGAATGGCTGAATCGGTTGTTGCGCAGCACCTCTGCGCTGCTGGACACCAATGCCGCCCGTTCGCTGCTGGACACGCCGACGGCACGGTCCATGATCAGCCGGTTCGGCAGCAGTGAGGAGATCGACGCCGATAACGAACTGGTCGACAGCTCAAGGGAATCCGAGGTACCGAAGCTTGGAAGCTTCGAGGTGATGAACCGCACCATCGATATCGCGCAGGCCGCGCTGGCACGCCACCAGCTCGCTAACTACCCGCCGGACCTGCTGATCGAGGTGCCGCGCACCGCCTGCCGCAGCCTGGAATTCCATCGGGCCGCCGAGGTGATCGAGGTCGGGCACGAGCTGGCCGCCCGGGCACTCGACGCGCTGGATGGCTCGGAAACGCCTGCCATCGAGGGCTGAACTACAGACCCAGGAAGTCGGCGATACGGGCGGCCTCACGTCGGCCCTGTGCGCGGCCCGCCCGTGCGGATGGCACGCGGCAGGCCGGATCCAGCGGGTTGACGCCGAACGCCCCGATCGAGCGGTCGTCGGCGAAGACACCCAACGCAGCCCCGGGAAACGACGAGACTTCGGCGGCCGCGCCACCACCGAACGGCGATGGAGC
>JAOPWF010000606.1 GCA_025965815.1 Mycobacterium sp. | reverse complement strand
TAGAGGAAGCGCTGTTTGTTACTCCATCTATCGAGCAGATTGCTCTGTGGCAGACCACGAGTGGTGCCGGTGTCCTCGTAGTGCTTCTGCAGCATCCCGAACCACTCCATCCAGGGTGCGGTGACGCTGTCGACCAGGCGAGTGTCGAAGGCCCGTGCGAAGTCGACGGTGATGTGGGTGGGCAGGTCGAGGTGAATCTTCTCGGGCAGACGTGGCTGACCGCCGCCGCGCAAGCCCATCGCCAGCCTCAGTGTGTCGAGCTGCTCGGCCAGTTCCTCGTCGTGTAGCCGCAGCGCCTTGACGATCTCCCAGACCGTCTTGAACGACGAGTCGTCCAGGACGCTCTCGTGGTCCTCGCAGCTGCTCAAGAAGACCGGGATGACGATGGTGCCCACGGTCTTGTCGGGGGCCAGCCTGATGGCGCGACCGACGGCCTGCACGATGTCGACCTCGGAGCGTTTCGGGTCGATGAAGACCACGCCGTCCAGGGTGGGCACGTCGACACCCTCGGTCAGGCAGCGTGCGTTGGACAGCAGCCCGCGGTGGTCGGTGTCGATGGTGCCGAGTTCGCGCAGCCGCAGAGCGCGCTGGCGGGCGGTCATCTCGCCCGAGACGTAGCTCGCCCACACTGCGCCGGTGGGCCGTTGGTCGGCAGGCATCCAGGAGATGACCTCGGCCAACGATCCAGAGAACCTGCGGGCACCAATGACCCGTGAGTGGAAGCTGATGGCCCGGCGCAGGTCGTAGTGGCTCATCGCCTTGCCCAGGCCGATCTGTGCGGCCAGCGTGCGGGCGTCGGTGTTCCTGATGCCTTCAGAGCGAACGAATCTGGCCTTGTCGGCCATCTCGCGGCACTCGGCCTCCTCGACGCCGATCACCACCACCTGGTAGTCGGTGAGCAGCCCGCGCTCGATGGCTTCGGAGAACGGCAGGCGGTGGAACACCGGGCCGTAGATGGCCTCGTTGTCCATCGAGGCGACCTCGAAGTCGAGCGCCGACGCCTCGCCGATCACCCGCCCGGTGAAGTAGCGCGGGGTGGCGGTCATGAACAGCCGCCGCTTCGCCGGGATCTTCGCGTCGTCGAGGACGGTGGTGAACGCCGAGGTGCCGGGTCCGGTGGTGCGGTGCGCCTCGTCGGCGACGACGAGATCGAAGGGGGCCACCCCGCCGAGCGTGAACGCCGCGGCGATCTCCGGCGACGACTGGTAGGTGGAGAACACCACCCGCGGACCTGCCTTGCGCAGGAAGTCGGCGATCTTCACGGGATCGGTGGTGACCCGGTCGCCCAACTCGTTGGCGCTCATCACGGTCGAGTCCGCGACGGTCTCATCCGAGCACACCGGCAGGTGCTCGAAGGCCGACGTGGCGTTGGCCGTCCACTCGATCAGCGTCTGGCTCAGCAGTGACAGCGACGGTGCCAGCACCAGCGTGCGGTCGACCCCCAGCTTCTCCTTGACGAACAGCGCCGTCAGGGTCTTGCCCGTCCCGCAGGCCATGATCAACTGCCCGCGGTCGGACTGGTTGAACCCATCCACCACCGCGTTCATCGCTTCGCCCTGATACGCCCACTTCCCTTCTGGTCGTTTTGGCGGCAGTGGCGGGGCCACAAGATCCGACAGCGAGCCGGGCCAGTTGACCTGTGCGGCCTCCATCTTCGAGAGGCCGAAGAACGTCACCGGCTTCTCCTGGTTGTCAATCGCCCGCTCGGCGTTCTCACCCAGGTGGTCGGTCGTCGCGATCAGCAGCCGGTAGTCGATCACCTTGCGCCCGGACTCGGTCAGGAACGTGTCCACGTCGGTCTTCTTGATCCAGTAGTTGGCCTGGTACGCCTTGGCCTGGATCGCCCAGATGCGCCCCTCGTTGTCCTTAGCAATGAGGTCGATGCCGTTGTCAGGCCCCCAGTTGCCGGGCCAGTCGTCCCACAGCCACACCTGGACCAGGTGCCCGAAGCGCGGGTCGTTCTCCAGGAACCACTTGCAGATGGCCTCGAACTGGTCACCCTGGCGCTTCTTGCTGTCGGGGTCGAGTTGGGCCAGCAGGTTGGTCAGGGTGCCCATCACCTCTGCCCCCTGCCGAGCCGCTGATACGCCGTTCGCCGACTCACACCCAGCGCCGTGCCGATTGCCGCCCAGGAGTCACCGGCTTCACGGGCAGCCGACACGGCGGCGCTGCCGTGCAGCGCGAGAACTGGCCTGCCGTCACCCGGGCCCGACTCGGTCACGTGGAACCGCACCCCGTTGGCTTCGACGAACGAGCGCCGTACACCTGGTATTTGCGCTGGTTCAGCAGTCATGACGCGGACTATCGGGCATGATCGTCAAACTAGTAGTCCGCGTCGCACAACGTCTCCGCCTTTCGCAAACCTCGGGGTGGACGCGATGACTTGGGGTGACTGGTTCCGCGAGTTGACAACGGGGCCGGTGATGGGAGCAACGTTCGCCCTCGATGGCTATCCGCTTCATCCGGTGGGAGTGCTGCCTGCTGCTCGTGCATTGTTGTTGTTGGTGTTGCGCTGGATCGTCGCCGGTGTAGCGACACCTCGACTCACGCAGAGAGTGGCACGCCCTCGGAAAGATGCCGGTACACGGTGGCGCGAGAGACTCCCAACATCTTCGCGATGTCAGTTGCGTTGATGCCCTTCTCGCGGAGGCCACGCGCTTTGGCTGCGTCGGCGTCGTCGACCTTGCGGGGCCGCCCGAACCTGGTTGCGTTGGCGCAGACCTTCATTCGACGTCGAGCAGGTCGCGACCGCAGCTTCGGGTGAGCCAGCTTCCGACTCTTTCGGCGAGCCTTGTGGCGGCTTGCTCGGGTGTTGCTCCGGCGGAGTTCCAGTTGAATCCGTTCACCTGGACGGATCCCACGTGCACTTCCTCACCTGTCTCGCAAGGACCGAACGCGATGACGGTCGCCTTCTTCGCGTGGTACCCCGTCGCGAAGGTTGTGACCTGGTACAGGTCTCCCCGTTCGATTTCTCCGTCGACAATGAGACGGTACTTGACGTCACCGACAGCTTCGTTGCTACCGAAGACAAGATCGGGGTTGAGCCTTCTGTTGCGATCGCCGAGCAGGATTTTGGCGGTTTTCTGGACCTTCCAGGCTGGCTCAAGGTGGGTGCGCAGGGCATTGCGCAAGCCCTCTTCGACGGCCTCCGGAGTCCGGAAAAGGAAAGTCCAAGTTGACTTTCCGCCCTCCTCCAGGCTGAGGCCGGTGCTCGCGAGGATGGCCAGCGCCAGCGGATGGGCATCACGGTAGCGTCGGCTCAGCGCGTCGGGTCGGACGCCGAGATCGGCCCGCCGCAGTTCACCCACGTCGCTCAGCCGGTGATGGATTCGTCGGCAGCGGTCCCGTAGACCTAACGGCAAACCAGGCAACCCCAGCAGCCGTACACCCGCTGCGTTCAGGACCCGATTCAAACTGGTGTCTTCGCCGAATCGGTCAAATTCACAGCGGATTACGGGACGACCGGCCAGTACCGACTGCGCGGTCTTCACCGTGTGGATGCGTCCCCGCGCGCACGGCAAGTCGGCGGTGACCCTCCCATAGTCACTGACCAGCCCGCGCCGCAGG
>JAOPWF010000592.1 GCA_025965815.1 Mycobacterium sp. | reverse complement strand
ATCCCCGTGCCTGTCGACGACTCGACGTTGCGAAAGATCAGCGAGATCTCCGGCGGGCAGGCGTTCCATGCGGGCAGCCTGGATCAGCTCAACACCGTTTATGCCACACTGCAGCGGATCATCGGTTACGAGACGATGCCCGGCGATGCCAGCGCGGCGTGGATCCGGCTGGGCGCGTTGAGTCTTACCTCTGCCCTGCTGGCGGCGGCGCTGCTCAACCGGCGGCTGCCGGACTGAGCGTCACACGGGCAGCCTGCGGTTGATGAGCAGGGCCAGCGCCGCCCCGATGCCTGCCACGATGACCGCCAGCCGCAACCAGCCGGCGCTCGCAGAGCCACGCGACATCTGAAAACCCATTTGGTCTTCTACCGCGCTGAACTTGTTGTTGAGCTGGTCGATGGTTTCGGCGGTTGAGGTCTGGCCACCCGAGAGTTGCGCGACGGTCTTCATCGTGTCGTCGTCGACGGGCACCGGCACTGTCTCGTTCTTGACGGCCACGTGGCCCGTCGCAGTGCCGAACGCGATGGTGGAGATGGGCACACCTTGCGACCTGGCGGCGCGCGCCGCGGTGTAGGCCCCGTCAGTGTTGTTGGGATTGCCGGGCTTGTTCTCCTTGCCGTCGGACAGCAGAACGATGCGGGCCGGTGGCGGTTTGTCGTTGGGGCCCATCAGCACCGCGTTCACGGTTCGAATCGATTGCAGCGCAGCGAAAATCGCGTCCCCGGTGGCGGTTCTATCGTCTGGCTGCAGATTGTCGAGGGCCTTGACCGTTGCCTGGTGATCGGAAGTGGGGGACACGAGCACATTGGCGGTTCCCGCGAACGCGATGAGGCCCAGATTCACTCCGGGTGTCACATGGTCGGCGAACTGCTGCGCGGCGTGTTGGGCTGCCGCCAGCCGGTTGGGCGGGACATCGGTGGCCAACATGGACTGCGACACGTCGATGACGAGCATGATCACCGCGCGGTTGCGCGGAACACGTACATCTCGGCTCGGCTGGGCGAGCGCGATGGTCAGCGGCAGCAGCGCCAAAAGCAACACCGCCATTGGCAGATGCCGCCACGGCGACGGCCGCGACGGCGCAACGGAGGGCGCCGCGGCGAGGTCGGCGAACCGGCGCATCCGTCGACGCCGACGGCCCTGGGCGGCCAGGTAGACCGCCAACAGAGCCGCGGGCGCCGATAGCACGAGGAGCCAGACCGGGTCCTGGAACCCGGACAACGACAGCAGACCCAAGCCAGGAACCGTCACCGGCTCACTGTGACGCCTACGTCTGGCAATCGGCTGTGGCTACGCATCAATCAGCCGACGGGCGACACCACCGAAGTCAGCTCCTCCGACACCGCCCACAGGCGGCGCTGCGCGTCGGTGTCGTGCGACGCCGCACTGGACGCCACGACTTTCGGGTAGCCCCGCTGTTCGCCGAACCCGTCGGGGCCGAAGTACTGCCCGCCGAGCACGCCGGGATCGGTTGCCGCCCGCAATGTCGGCAGCGCGCCCATCTCGGCGCTCTGGAAGAGCGGTTCCGCCAGCTTGGTCACGGCGGCAACCAGCGGCGGCAGATTGCGGATCAGTTCTGTCCTCGATCCGCCGGGGTGTGCGGCGACGGCGATGGTGTCGGTGCCTTGCAGGCGGCGCTGCAGCTCGTAGGTGAAGAGCAGGTTGGCCAGCTTGGCCTGCCCGTATGCGCCGACCCGGCTGTAGCCGTTCTCCCACTGCAGATCGTCGAATCGGATTCCGCGGCGGGCGAAGCGATGGCCGACGCTGCTGACCGTCACGATGCGCGAACCCGGAGCCGCCAACACGCTGTCGAGCAGCAGGTTGGTGAACGTGAAGTGGCCAAGATGATTCGTGCCGAACTGCAATTCGAAGCCATCCTTGGTGGTCGACTTCGGCGTCATCATCACGCCAGCGTTGTTGATCAGTAGGTCGATGCTGTCGTGCTTGGAGCGCAGCTCATCGGCGGCGCTGCGGATCGACTCCAATGAGCTGAGATCGAGTTCTTGTACGGCGACGCTGGCGCCGGGGGTGGCCCTGGTGATCAGGTCTGCGGCTGCCTTGCCCTTTTCGATGTTGCGCACGGCGAGCACGACGTGTGCGCCCTTGGCGGCGAGCGCGGTGGCGGTCTCGTAGCCGAGCCCTGTGTTGGCGCCGGTGATGACGGCCGTGCGACCGGTCTGGTCGGGAATGTCGGCGGTGGTCCACTTGGTCATGGGGATCTCCTACAATCGGTTAAGCGGGGCGGTTGCTCCGTTTGATACGACTATACGGAACGTGCGCCCCGCTTATCTATTCCCGACCTGTCCGAGGTGGTATGAGATGGCCGAACCGGCCCGGGCGTTGCGCGCCGACGCTGCGCGCAACCGTGCGCGGGTGCTGGAGGTGGCCTACCAAACGTTCGCCGCCGAGGGGCTGGGCGCGCCGATCGATGAGATCGCGCGGCGCGCCGACGTCGGCGCGGGGACCGTCTACCGGCATTTTCCCACCAAGGAGGACCTGTACCGGGCGGTGATCGAGGACCGCATCAACCACATCGTCGACGACGGCCGCGGGCTGCTGGCGACGGCGGAGCCGGGAGAGGCACTGTTCACGTTCCTTCGCTCGATGGTCTTGCAGTGGGGTGCGACGGACCGCGGCCTGGTCGATGCGCTCGCCGGCGTCGGAATCGACATCGACGATGCGGTGCCCGACGTCGAGCAGGCATTCTTGGGCTTGCTCGGTGACCTGCTGCGGGCCGCGCAGAAGGCAGGCACGGTGCGCGATGACGTCAACGTTCCGGAGGTGAAGGCGATCGTGGTCGGATGCCAGGCGATGCAGGCATATCGGCCCGACATGGCCGAGCGGCTGACGGAGGTCGTCCTCGACGGGTTGCGGGGCTCCTGAGCGACCTTGCACTCTCCCTGGTCGAGTGCTAGAAATGCA
>JAOPWF010000578.1 GCA_025965815.1 Mycobacterium sp. | reverse complement strand
GGAACACCGACACCAGCAGCGGCGAAGCGTGATCGGGGTCGATCGCGCCGTCGTCGACGAACTCGCGGATGCCGACCCGCTCCACCACCGCGTCGTGGTAGCGCTCGACCAGTTCCGCCTCATCGACCAGGTCACCGGACTCGGCGTCGTACCAGCCCGGCTTCGGGTCGTCCTCCCACTTGATCAGCCCGGTGGTCCAGGCCAGCTCGAGGACGCCGGCCGCCGACAACTCGTGGTCGACCTCCATCTCGAAGCGGGTACGCGACGAGCCGTACGGGCCCAGTTCGGCGCCGCCGACGATGACGATGAGGTCGGCCGGGTCGACGTCGAGGTCGTTCCACATCGGCGGCGGAGCCGGCGCATAGCCCCGCGGCGGGGACGGCAGCGCGGGAATGGTGCCGTCTTCGGCATCATCGGACGGCGCCCCTGAACCTTCCGTGGACATCTCCTCGCGAGCCTTGGCGGCCAGTTCGGCCATGTCCAGCTGGACATCGCCCAGGCCGCCGGTCAGGTCGACCTTGATGGGCTCGTTCGCGGCGGCCACCTTGGACTCGATGTCGCACAGGTCCAGCAGCATCGAGGCCATCTGCTCGGTGGAGTATGTCGTGACTCCGGCCTCCTCCACGGCGCTGACGATGGCGTCGTTGTGACCCATCAGCCCGGTGCCACGGGTCCAGCCGATCAGCGCGTGCGCCAGGCTGACCCGCGCCGCCCAGGACGACTCGGCACTCCACCGGGTCACCAGGGCGTCGAGTGCCGACTTGGCCTCGCCGTACGCGCCGTCGCCGCCGAACATGCCGCGGTTCGGCGAACCGGGCAGCACCACGTGCAGGCGGGAGGCGATGTCACGCTCGGCACCGATGCCCGACAGGCCACCGATGAGTCGCTGCACGGCCCACAGCAGCACCTTCATCTCCATCTCCGAGCGCGCGCCCGCTTCCGACAGATCCCCGGCCACCCGTGGTGCGGCGAACGGGAACAGCAGCGTCGGGGTCTGCGCGTCCTTGATGTGGATTGACTGCGGCCCAAGGCTTTCCGACTGCTCACTACCGACCCACGCCACCAGGGCGTCGATGTCGGAGTAGGAGGCCATGTTGGCCGGCACCACCCACAGCGCGGCGCCGAAGCGCGCACTGTCCCGGTAGAGGGTGCGGTAGAACGCCAGCCGGTCATCGTCGAGCTTGGATGTGGTGGCGATGACGGTGGCACCACCGGCCAGCAGCTGTGACACCACGGACGCGGCGATCGAGCCCTTGGACGCACCGGTGACCACGGCGACCTCGCTGCGGTAGCGGCCCTTCTCCGGGTTCTCCGCACCGGCCGCGATACGGCCGAACAGCGATGCGTGCACATTGCGCCCGGCGGCGAGGGCCTTGCCCTGCCACCAGTTGGCCTGCGTACCGACGACGTGGCCGGCACCTTCGAAGCGCTCGGAGAGCCGCAACCAGTCCGCGTCGATCTCATCCTCGTCGGCCAGCCACAACCGGACCAGATCCTCACGCGCGCTGGCCCACCGATCGTCGAACACGACGGCCTTCTTGCCGTCGAACGCGGGGGCCACCAGGCGGGGCCAGTCCGAACCGAGTTCCGCGCTCACCAGATCGATCAGCTCGGCATCGGTGGTGGTCGGCGGTGTGGTGGTCACGTCGTCCAGACCCAACTGGCCCAGCACCAGGCGCGCCGCGGAGGCCAGAACGCCGTTGCGTCCGGTGATCTGCTCGGTGAACTCACCCAGGGCGGCCGCGTCGACGGTCGCACCGCCACCGCCCCCGGAGGACGGCAGCGCCACGGAGACGCCGCGCCGCGCGGCCACCGCGGCCACGGCCGCGTCCACGGCCTTGTCCACAGCTGCGGCATCGGCCAGCGCACCGTCGTGCAGGCCGCCGAGGCTCCCGCCCCGGACGCTCGTTCCCTCACGGGTACCCAGCGCGACCTCGACGGTCACGTGCTTGGCCCAGCCGTCGCCGAGCTCCCAGGTCTTCTTGACCCGCTCCGCGATGGCGGCCGGCCGCTTGCCGGACGGGCCGAGAATCGTGCGGAGCTGGTCGTTGACCGCATCGGAAAGCACTGGGCCGTAAGGCTTGTACGTCCGCGCCAGCTTGGTCACCTGCGACTTGAGCCCAGCCAGGTCGGCCTCGGCCGCGCCGTCGATGGCGCCCAGGTTCAGCTCCGACCCCAGGTCCACCAGCAGCTGGTTGCGCCGCGAGGACGCACCGTCGGTGATGGATTCGATCGAGTCGAGCGACTCGATCTGATCGATGCGCATCTTCGCCGACAGTGCGATCAGCGCAAGGGTGGCGTCCGCGGCGTCGAACACGATGTCGTCGGGTCGCGGAGCGCCGCTGGGCGCGACATTCGGCCCAGGAGCGCCGCTGGGCGCGACATTCGGCCCAGGAGCGCCGGCCGGGGCCGTCGCCGGTGCGGGCGCCGCAGGGGCAGAACCCGCGGCCGCAGGTGCCTCTGCAGGAGCGGCTTCTTCCTCTTCGGGCTCGGTTTCGGGATCGGTGTCCGTGGCGAACAGCACCGCAGCGTCACGCTCGGAGTTGAGCACTTCCACTGTGCTGTGCGCGTATTCGGGCAGCTTGAGGGTGTTGGTGGCCAGCCCGGCGACAGTCGGCGCGGACTTCACGCCGATCTCCACGAACCGCTCCACACCCAGACCACCGGCCGCCTCTTCGATGAAGAGCAGGTCCTGGGTCTCGATCCAGCGCACCGGGCTGGCGAACTGCCAGGCCAGCAGCTCGATGACGACCTTGCGGCACAGATCCGCCGGCTTTTCGTTCCGCCAGGTGTCATAGTCGGCGAGAATCTCGTCCAGCGGCTCGGCCGGCACCAGGTCGCGGATCTCCTGAATGAAGTCGCGATCGAGAGTGAACGGCCGCGGCACCAGGTTCGGGATGTAGCGCCCGACGATGAGGTTCGGATCCTGACCGCGCGGCATGACCCGCTCCAGCGAACGGCGGAAGTCCGCGACGCCGACCCGCAGGACCCGGGAGTGGAACGGGACGTCGATGCCGGGAACGAGGATGAAGGAACGCTTCCCTCCGCTGAGCTCGCGGCGCTTCTCGACCTCGGTCTCCAACGCCTCCAATCCGCGCACCGTGCCGGCGATCGCATACTGCGAGCCGCGCAGGTTGAAGTTCACGATCTCCAGGAACTCTCCGGTCCTCGCCGCGACGTTCGCCACGAACTCCGGGACGTCGGCGTCGTCGAGGTCGATCTGCGACGGCCGGATGGCGGCCAGCCGGTAGTTGGACCGGCCCCGCTCGTCGCGCGGCACGATGTCGTGCATCTTCGACCCGCGGTGGAAGACCACCTCCAGCAGCGCCTCCAGCTCGTAGACGCCGCTGACGCATGCCAGCGCCGTGTACTCGCCCACCGAGTGGCCGCACGCGATGGCGCCCTCGACGAATGCGCCGGACTCGCGCATCTCGGCGACCTGCGCCGCCGCGACGGTCGCCATCGCGACCTGGGTGAACTGCGTCAGGTACAGCACGCCTTCGGGATGGTGGTAGTGCACACCGCTGGCGATCAGACTGGTCGGGTTGTCCCGCACCACGTGCAGCACCGAGAAGCCCAGCGTCTCGCGGGTGAACTTGTCCGCGGAGTCCCACACCTTGCGGGCGGCCTTGGACCGGGCCCGGACCTCCATGCCCATGCCCTTGTGCTGAATGCCCTGGCCGGGGAACGCATATACGGTCTTCGGTGCGGTCAGCCGCGCCGTGGCGGACATCACCAGATCGGAGCCGATACGGGCGGCGACCTCCAGAACCTCTGCGCCCTGGTCGATTCCGACGCGATCGACCCGGAAATCGATCTCGTCGCCGGGCTTGACCATACCCAGGAAGCGCGAGGTCCAGCCGACCAGACGGGGCGGCGTGCTGGTCTTGCCGTCGGTGGCGGTGACGACGTGCTGGGCGGCGGCCGAAAGCCACATGCCGTGCACGATGGGCGATTCCAGTCCGGCCAGCAGCGCGGCGGCCCGGTCGGTGTGGATCGGGTTGTGGTCACCGGAAACCATCGCGAACGGCCGCATGTCGATCGGTGCGGTGACCGCGACGTCGCGGCGACGCCGTCGCGGCGTGTCGGTGGCGTTGTCGGACACCGCACCACCGGCGCGGAGCGGGTCGGTCAGCTCGGCGGCGCCGGTGCGGCCACGGATGGCGAAGCGCTCCTCGAGGGTGGCGAGCACGGTGCCGTCGGCGTTGGCCACCGTGACCGAAACCGGAACCACCCGGCCCACCTCGGTGTCGGTGGCGGTCGAAGCGGTTGCGGTGACGGTCAATTCGGCAACCGTCGCGGGCACCGGCTCGATCAGATGCGCCGCGTGGTCCAGGTGGACCAGGCTCAGCAGTCCCTCGACGACCGGGAAGCCGGCGTCGGTGACCGCCGAACCGATGGCGGCGAACACCGCGGGCCAGCATCGGCCAACCAGCGCATCGGGCACCATCTTCAGGCCGGGAGCCAGCGGGGCACCGAATGTTGCGGTGACACCGGTGTGATCGGCGACCTGCTCGGGATCCCACTCGACCGTCACGTGCACAGCGCCGTCGTGCACCGCGGGCAGCGCGTCGGGGCCGTCGACGCCGGCGGCGATGGCCAGCACCGCACGCATTGCGGTCGCGGCGTCGTCGGTGGACACCACCGGGGCGCCACCGTCGACGGTGGTTTCGGGCAGTGTGAACCTGATCTCGATCCAGGTGCCCGACAGCGGAACACTGAGCACAACCTGGCCGTTTGAAGCAGTCTCCAGGCGCGCGCCGGTGGACGGGTGTGCAGCACTGCGGTTTTCGTTCACCTGCCATTCGGCCGGACCGGCGATCCGGTGCACCGGGTTGGTTGCGATGCGGCCCGCCCACAGCACGTCCGGAGCGTCCAGCAGCGCGGCGAGCGGTCCGGTGACGTCGGTGCGTCCCCGGCGCCGCGAGATGA
>JAOPWF010000576.1 GCA_025965815.1 Mycobacterium sp. | reverse complement strand
AACCTCGGTACCGAGGAGCAGAAGAAGTGGGCGGTTCTGGCCGCCGAGCGCGGTTGGACCGCGACCATGGTGCTCACCGAGCCCGACGCCGGCTCCGACGTCGGCGCAGGCCGCACCAAGGCCGTCAAGCAGGAGGACGGCTCCTGGCACATCGACGGCGTGAAGCGCTTCATCACCTCGGGTGACGCCGACGACATCGGCGAGAACATCTTGCACCTGGTGCTGGCCCGCCCCGAGGGCGCCGGACCCGGCACCAAGGGTCTGTCGCTGTTCTTCGTGCCGAAGTACCTGTTCGACTTAGAGACCGGCGAGATCGGCGAGCGCAACGGCGTGTACGTCACCAACGTCGAGCACAAGATGGGCCTGAAGGTCTCCGCGACCTGCGAGCTCACCTTCGGCCAGCACGGCGTGCACGCCAAGGGCTGGCTCGTCGGCGAGGTGCACGAGGGTATTGCGCAGATGTTCGATGTGATCGAACAGGCCCGCATGATGGTCGGCACCAAGGCGATCGCCACCCTGTCGACCGGTTACCTGAATGCGCTGGAGTACGCCAAGACCCGCGTGCAGGGCGCTGACCTGACCCAGATGACGGACAAGACCGCGCCACGCGTGACCATCACGCATCACCCGGACGTGCGTCGCAGCCTGATGACGCAGAAGGCCTACGCCGAGGGTCTGCGCGCGCTGTACACCTATACCGCCTCCTATCAAGACGCCGCCGTCGCCAAGGCGCTGCACGGTGTCGACACGGAGCTGGCGGTGCGGATCAACGATCTGCTGCTGCCGATCGTCAAGGGTGTCGGCTCCGAGCAGGCCTACGCCAAGCTCACCGAGAGCCTGCAGACCTACGGTGGTTCCGGCTTCCTGCAGGACTACCCGATCGAGCAGTACATCCGCGACGCGAAGATCGACTCGCTCTACGAGGGCACCACCGCCATCCAGGCGCAGGACTTCTTCTTCCGCAAGATCGTCCGCGACAAGGGTGTGGCGCTGGCTCACGTGGCGGGCGAGATCGAGGCGTTCGTCACCAACGAGTCCGGCAACGGCCGGCTCAAGGGTGAGCGTGAGCTGCTTGCCACCGCGCTGCAGGACGTGCAGGGCATGGCGGCATCGCTGACCGGCTACCTGATGGCCGCGCAGGAGGAAACCGCCAGTGTCTACAAGGTGGGCCTTGGCTCGGTGCGCTTCCTGATGAGCGTCGGCGATCTGGTCATCGGGTGGCTGCTGCAGCGTCAGGCCGCGGTCGCCATCGAGGCCCTCGATGCCGGAGCCAGTGGTGCGGATCGCGCCTTCTATGAAGGCAAGATCGCGGTCGCGTCGTTCTTCGCGAAGAACTTCCTGCCGCTGCTGACCAGCACCCGCACGGTGCTCGAGACACTCGACAACGAGGTCATGGAGCTCGACGAAGCGGCGTTCTAAGCCGTCAACGCAGAAGCCCCCGCACGCTTGCGGGGGCTTTTTGCGTGGCAGAAACGAAGATGCTCCGTGTTGCCGTCGGGTCGGGGGGTCAGACGGCAACACGGAGCTATCCGTTACATCGACCACCCGCGCGCGGGCGTTACAGCTTCGGCCGAAGAAACTTCGGGAATGTTCAGGCCTCCAGAATGGCGGCGACACCCTGTCCGCCGGCGGCACAGATCGAGATCAAACCGCGTACCGGCTGGCCCGTCTCGGCCTTCTTCTCGGCCAGTTGCTTGGCCAGCTGCGCGACGATCCGGCCGCCGGTCGCGGCGAACGGATGGCCGGCGGCCAGCGACGAGCCGTTGACGTTGAGCTTGGACCGGTCGATCGAGCCGAGCGCGGCGTCCAGGCCCAGGCGTTCCTTGCAGTACTCCTCGGACTCCCACGCCTGCAGGTGTGCCAGCACCACCGAGGCGAACGCCTCGTGGATCTCGTAGAAGTCGAAGTCCTGCAGACTCAAGCCGTTTCGGGCCAGCAACCGGGGTACCGCGTAGGTCGGCGCCATCAGCAGTCCGTCGTCGCCGTTGACGTAGTCCACCGCCGCGGTCTCAGCGTCGACGAAGTAAGCCAGCACCGGCAGCGAGTGCGCCTGCGCCCAGTCCTCGCTGGCCAGCAGCGCCACCGAGGCACCGTCGGTCAGCGGTGTGGAGTTACCCGCGGTCATCGTCGCGTCGCCGGCCTTCACGCCGAACACCGGCCGCAAGGTGGCCAGTTTCTCGGCCGACGAATTCGGCCGGAGATTGTCGTCGCGATACAGCCCCAGGAACGGCGTCACTAAATCGTCATAAAATCCGCGATCGTAGGCGGCGGCCATATTGCGGTGGCTGGCTGCGGCCAGCTCGTCCTGGTCGACGCGCTTGATGCCCATCTCCTTCGCCGTGACGGCGGCGTGCTCACCCATCGACATCCCGGTGCGGGGCTCGCCGTTGGTCGGAATCTCGACGCCCAGCGCGGCGGGCAGCTTGCCGACCAGCTTGAGCCGCTCGACGTTCGACTTGGCCCGGCGCAGACCCAGCAGCGTCCGGCGCAGGTTGTCGCCCAGGCCGATGGGCGCGTCCGAGGTGGTGTCCACGCCACCCGCCGCCGCGGCCTCGTAGCGGCCCGCCGCGATACCGTCGGCAGCCGCGATGGCCGCCTGCAGGCCGGTGCCGCAGGCCTGCTGCATATCGACCGCCGGGGTGTAGGGCGACAGCGCGCTGCCCAGCACACTCTCGCGCATCAGGTTGAAGTCGCGGCTGTGCTTGAGCACCGCGCCGCCGACGACCACGCCGAGTTTCTCGCCGGCCAGATTGAAGCGATCGATCAGACCGCCGAGCGCTGCGGTGAACATGTCCTGGTTGGACGCGTTGGCGTAGGCGCCGTCGGACCGCGCGAACGGGATGCGGTTGCCGCCTAGCACCGCCACCCGGCGCGTCGTCTCGCTGCTGGAATTCGTAGGTGCCACGTCAGTCTCCGCTGTAGTCGGGTTTAGGGCTGGGTCGTTAGGGCCATACTACCCACTGTTCTTACTCTGGAGTAAGTTCATTAAGATACGGCAATACCGCGACATGAAAGGCAGCTCTGTGGCGTCCGACCTGTTCACGCGCGTCGTCAACTCGGGACCCGGGTCCTTCCTGGCCAAACAGCTCGGCGTACCGCAGCCCGAGCCGCTGCGCCGCTACCGCCGAGGTGAGCCGCCGCTGGCGGGGTCGCTGCTGATCGGTGGCGAGGGCCGCGTCGTCGAGCCGCTGCGCAGCGCGCTGGCCGAGGACTACGACCTGGTCAGAAACAACCTCGGTGGCCGCTGGGCCGACTCGTTCGGCGGGCTGGTCTTCGACGCCACCGGCATCGCCTCCCCAGCCGGTCTGACCACGCTGCACGACTTCTTCACCCCGCTGCTGCGCAACCTCGGCCACTCCAGCCGTGTCGTCGTCGTGGGCACCACACCCGACGAGGCCGGCAGCGTCGACGAGCGCATCGCCCAGCGTGCGCTCGAGGGTTTCACCCGCTCGCTCGGCAAGGAACTGCGCAACGGCGCCACCGTCGCGCTGGTGTACCTCTCCCCCGACGCCAAGCCCGCCGCGACGGGTCTGGAGTCGACGCTGCGGTTCCTGCTGTCCGGGAAGTCCGCCTACGTCGACGGTCAGGTGTTCTACGTCGGCGCCGCCGATTCCACGCCGCCCGCGGACTGGGACAGGCCGCTGGACGGGAAGGTCGCCATCGTCACGGGTGCGGCCCGCGGCATCGGGGCCACCATCGCCGAGGTCTTCGCCCGCGACGGCGCCAAGGTCATCGCCATCGACGTCGAGCAGTCCGCCGAGGCGCTGGCCGAGACGGCGACCCGGGTGGGCGGCACCGCGCTTGCCCTGGACGTGACCGCCGAGGACGCCGTCGACCGCATCACCGAGCACCTGCGTGAGCACTACAACGGCCGCGCGGACATCCTGGTCAACAACGCGGGCATCACCCGTGACAAGTTGCTGGCGAACATGGACGACGCCCGCTGGAACGCGGTGCTTGCCGTCAATCTACTGGCCCCGCAGCGTCTGACCGAAGGCCTCGTCGACAGCGCCGCGATCGGCGAGGGCGGCCGGGTGGTCGGCCTGTCCTCGATGGCTGGCATCGCGGGCAACCGCGGCCAGACCAACTACGCGGCTACCAAGGCCGGCATGATCGGCCTGACGCAGGCGCTGGCGCCGGTACTGGCGGACAACGGCATCACCATCAACGCCGTCGCGCCCGGCTTCCTCGAGACCGCGATGACGGCCGCCATCCCGTTGGCCACCCGCGAGGTTGGCCGCCGGCTCAACTCGCTGTACCAGGGCGGCCAGCCCGTCGACGTCGCGGAGACGATTGCGTACTTCGCCAACCCGGCGTCCAATGCCGTCACGGGCAACACAATCCGGGTCTGCGGCCAGGCCATGCTCGGCGCCTAGGTCCGGCGGGCTGGGGGCACCTCCCGCTTGCGGCGGCGAGCGAAGCGACTAGGGGAATTATGGTAAGCACGTGAGCGGACAGTCAGCCCGTCAACCCAGCGGACTGAAGAACCTGGTGCGAGCCGCGGCCGGGGCACTGCCGTTCGTCCGGCGTGGCGACCAGTTGCCTGACCGCACCCTGAGCGTCGAGGGCTTGGCGATCGACCGCGCCAATGTGGCGGAGTATGCGGCGGTCACTGGGCTGCGCTACGGGGACACAGTGCCACTCACGTATCCGTTCGCACTGACCTTCCCGACCATGATGTCCCTGGTGACCGGGTTCGACTTTCCCTTCGCGGCAATGGGTTCGGTGCACATCGAGAACCACATCACGCAGTACCGGCCCATCGCGGTCACCGACACGGTCGACGTCAAGGTGCACGCGGAGCACCTACGCGAACATCGGCGGGGCCTGTTGGTGGATCTCGTCACCGACGTCAAGGTCGGCAACGACGACGCGTGGCATCAGGTCGCGACGTTTCTCCACCAGCAGCGCACCAGCCTGTCCGACGAGCCGAAGCCGGCACCCGAGAAGCAGCCCAAGCTGCCGCCGCCGAATGCGGTACTGCGCATTACGCCGGGGCGGATCCGCCATTACGCCTCCGTCGGCGGCGACCACAATCCGATCCACACCAACCCGATCGCCGCCAAGCTCTTCGGCTTTCCAACCGTGATTGCGCACGGAATGTTCAGTGCCGCCACCGTATTGGCCAACGTAGAGGGTCAGATCCCGGATGCCGCCCGATACTCGGTGCGGTTCGGCAAGCCGGTTGTGCTGCCGGCCAGCGCCGGACTCTACGTCGAGCGCGATGCGGGCAGTTGGGAACTGACCCTCCGCCACCTTGGCAAAGGCTACCCGCACCTGACCGGAACGGTCAGCGCGCCCTAGGCGAATCCTGTTGGGCCGTACGGTCAGCTTTCCTCGGCCGCGACCACCGTCACCGTGCCGTCGTCGGCAATGGTGACGACCACGTCGAGGTCGTCGGAGTCGTCAATGATCGTCAGAAGCTCGACCACCGCGTTGCGCAGCTCCGGAGCCTCCATGTTGTCAATGGTCCCCTGGTTGTCCGGGTTGCCGCCGGGTGCTTGGAGATCAGTGGATGATGTCTGGGTGGTGTCATTGGTATCAGTCATGGCAGCGACGGTACGTAGTCGCTCGACCGGGGGAATGGGCCTAGACGGGTCGGATCTGAGCGCCCGATTTGTCATGCCAAGTCAATGGCTAGCCGGAACTGGCAGTGACCGCCGAACTCCCGGCGTCGGCGGAATCTCGTTCGCTTGAGCGGCCTTTGAGTCCACGCCAGAACAGATTGATCATGAGCTCGGCGGCGTCGTTGACGTCCGCGTCACCCGTGCTGACCCGCGTCGCCACCGCTTCGCCCGCGCCCACCAGCGCGACCGCCATCATGTCGAAGTCGGTGCCGGGCTCCGGGTTGCGGGTGCCGGACCGCAGCAGCCGCGAGACCAGATCGATGATCCGCTCGCGGCCCTCGCGCACCGTGTGGGCGAACGCCTGCGAGCTGGTGGCCTGGGTGTACAGCACGATCCACGACGCCCGGTTGGCGTCGATGTACTGCAGGAACGCCAGGATGGTGTCCCGCAGCAGTTCTTTCGGAGCCTGCTTGAAGTCGATGTCGGCCCGCACGACGTCGATGAAGCGGGTCAGCTCACGGTTCAGGCAGGCGCCGAACAATTCCTCTTTCGAGCCGTAATACAGGTAAAGCATCGGCTTGGAGATCTGCGCCTGCGCGGCGATGGCGTCCATCGAGGTCTCGTGGTAACCGTTGACCGAGAACACCTCAACGGCGGCGTCGAGCATCTGCTGCTCGCGGACCGCACGCGGTAAGCGCTTGGTTCCACCCGCCATCCCGATGCGCCTTTCCTCCGGTTATCTGACTCCAGAGTAAGCAATGGTTGTCGAGTCGGCGTCAGCAGCGCGGATTCGGCCCCTTCACAGCGGCCATCCGCAGCACCGAGGCGTCGACGCCGGGCACCGTCAACTCGCCGGCCGCCACCGCCTTCTCCAGCCGGTCGAGCACCGCGGGGACCTCGTCGGTGGTCACCCACAACGCCGTGTCGGCGCCGCCCTGCAGCGCCCGCAGCGCCGCCTCCGCGACGCCGTACCGGTCGTTGATGGCCCGCATGCTGGACAGGTCGTCGGTGAAAACGGGCCCGTTGAACGGCGGACCGCCGTAGCCCGTTCCGCCGCGCAGCAGTCCGTAGGCGGCGGGGCTGAGACTGGCCGGATCGGCGCCGGTCAGGCCCGGTACCTGCAGATGTCCCACCATGACGCCGACCGGCGCCTCGGTCACCAGCGTGCGGTAGGGCACCAGATCGTTGTTCTGCAGGTCCGCCAGCGGCGGTGTGACCACCGCGCCGGTGTGTGTGTCGCCCGAGCCGTGGCCGTGGCCGGGGAAGTGCTTGAGCACCGGCAGCAGTCCGGCGTCCCGCAGCCCGCGGGCATAGGCGCCGGCGTACTGGGTGACCACCGCCGGGTCGGACCCGAACGAGCGGTCACCTATCACCGTATTGGCCGCGGCGTCACTGACATCCACGACGGGCGCGAAGTCGATGGTGATACCCAGCCCGCGCATCTGACGGCCGCGGTCGAGCGCGATGCCGTAGACCTCGTCGGGGGTATGGGTCTGTGCCAGTACCCGTGCCGACGGCTGGCTCCCGATCAGGCCGGCCAGCCGCGACACCCGGCCACCCTCCTCGTCGACACTGACCGCCAGCGGCAGCGGGACCGCCGAGCCGGCGATGTCGGCCAGTGAGCCGTCGGAGAGCATCGACAGGTCGGTCCAGCTGCCGATGAAGATGCCACCGACGTGGTAGTCGGCAACGACGCCGCGGGCATCCGCAGCGTTCCGCACGCCCACCATCAGCAGCTGGGCGAGCTTGTCGCGGGTGGACATGGCAGCCAGCACCGCCGCGCCGTCGCCGCAGGCGGGTGCGGCGCCAGGTGCGGCGGGCAACGGCCTGTCCAGCCGGGCGTTGGGAGCGGCGGCTGCGGACCTGGTGTTCGACGGTGGCGTTGTCGGCGCGGCGGGCTTCTCGGCGGCCGGCGAGCACGCCAGCAACAACCCGGACAGCGCCGCGAGCACGGAGAGGGCACGCGGGTAGGCCATGTGCCCATGCTTTCACGGTGTACTGGTGCCCAGCCGCTTGGGCGGATTGTGCCTGGCCGGTGCGCAGGTCTGCCCGTGCTAGTTTGGCGACCAGGAGCCAACCCCCGAGGAGTCAAGGATGAACCGGTTCGTAGTGCCCGCCGCGGCGAGTATCGTGGTCGGCCTGCTGCTGGGCGCGGCCGCGATCTTCGGGGTGACACTGATGGTGCAGCAGGACACTAAGCCGCCGCTCAACGCGGGCGACCCTGCGTCGTCGGTGCTCAACCGCGTTGAGTACGGCAACCGAAGCTAGCTCCGCCGCACCCCCCAAGCCGGCGTCCGCCGTTCCCGCGCCACTATCGCGGCGCTGGCTGTGGGCGGTCGCCGCGGCGGCGCTGATCCTGTCCTTTGCCCAGTCGCCCGGGCTGGTCTCGCCCGACACCAAGCTCGACCTCACCGCCAACCCACTGCGCTTTCTGGCCCGCGCGTTCAGCCTGTGGAACAGCGACCTGCCGTTCGGTCAGGCGCAGAACCAGGCCTATGGCTATCTGTTCCCGCACGGCACCTTCTTCCTCGCCGGCGATCTGCTGGGGCTCCCGGGCTGGGTCACGCAGCGGCTGTGGTGGGCGCTGCTGATCACCGTCGGCTTCTGGGGGGTGCTGCGGGTCGCGGAGGCACTCGGCATCGGTAGCCCCAGCTCGCGGGTGATCGCCGCAGTGGCGTTCGTGCTGTCCCCGCGGGTGCTGACCACCCTCGGCTCGATCTCCTCGGAGACGCTGCCGATGATGCTGGCCCCGTGGGTGCTGCTGCCGGTGATCCTGGCGCTGCGCGCGCAGCGCCCAGTCCGCGTCGCGGCCGCCCGCTCGGCGCTCGCCCTGGCTTTGATGGGGTCGGTGAACGCCGTCGCCACCCTGTTGGGTTGCGGGGCGGCGGTGCTGTGGTGGGCCTGTCACCGGCCCAACCGGTTGTGGTGGCGTTTCACGGCGTGGTGGGCGGCCTGCTCGGTGCTCGCCATCCTGTGGTGGGTCATCGCGCTGGTGCTGCTGGGACGCATCAGCCCGCCGTTCCTCGACTTCATCGAATCGTCCGGCGTCACGACGCAGTGGACGTCGCTGACCGAGGTGCTGCGGGGCACCGACAGCTGGGCGCCGTTCGTGGCGCCCACCGCCACCGCAGGAGCGCGGTTGGTCACTGCACCCGTCGCGATTCTCGCGACCACGCTGGTCGCCGCCGCCGGGCTGGCCGGACTGGCGACGCGCTCCATGCCGGCCCGCGGGCGGCTGGTCACCATGCTGCTGGTCGGGATCGTGCTACTGGCCGCAGGCTATTCCGGCGGGTTGGGGTCACCGGTCGCCCACGCGGTGCAGGCGTTCCTGGATGCCGGCGGGGCCCCACTGCGCAACGTGCACAAGCTCGAGCCGGTGATCAGGTTGCCGCTGATCCTGGGGCTCGCGCACCTGCTGGGGCGCATCCCGCTGCCGGGCAGCGCGCCGCGAAAGGTATGGGTCGGTGCCTTCGCTCACCCCGAACACGACAAACGCGTGGCCGTCGGCATCGTTGTCCTGGTGGCGCTGGCGGCGGGAACGTCGCTGGCGTGGACGGGCCGCCTCACCCCACCGGGGGCGTTCAGCGCGATCCCGCAGTACTGGCACGACACCGCCGACTGGCTCGACGAGCACAACACCACCGGAGGGCAGGAGCGCAGCGACCCGGGAAATACCACCGGAGGGCCGACCCCCGGACGCGTGCTGGTGGTGCCCGGGGCGCCGTTCGCCACCCAGACGTGGGGCACCAGCCACGACGAGCCGCTGCAGGTACTCGGCGACAGCCCGTGGGGTGTGCGCGACTCCATCCCGCTGACACCGCCGCAGACCATCCGCGCCCTCGATTCGGTGCAGCGGCTGCTCGCCGCCGGCCGGCCATCCGCCGGTCTGGCCGATACCCTTGCGAGGCAAGGCATTTCCTACATCGTCGTCCGCAACGATCTCGATCCGGAATCGTCGCGGTCTGCGCGGCCGATCCTGGTGCACCGCGCGATCGACGGATCGCCCGGCCTGGTCAAGGTGGCGCAGTTCGGTGAGCCGGTCGGCCCCGGAACGCTGTCGGGGTTCATCACCGACAGCGGATTGCGGCCGCGGTATCCGGCCGTGGAGATCTACCGGGTGAAGCCCAACGGAGCCGCGACCGCAAACCCCGGCGCCCCGTACCTCACCGATACCGATCAGATGGCCCGCGTGGACGGCGGGCCGGAGGCCCTGCTGCGCCTTGACGAACGACGCCGACTGCTCAACCAGCCACCGCTGGGCCCGATGCTGCTGACCGCCGACGCGCAGCGGGCCGGTCTCGGCGCACCGATTGTCACCATCACCGATACCCCGCTGGCGCGGGAGACCGACTACGGCCGCGTCGACGACCACTCGTCGGCCATCCGTGCCGTCGACGACGCGCGCAACACCTTCAACCGGGTGCCTGACTATCCGGCCGGCGGCGCTCCGCCCTATCCGGACACCGTGTACGGCGGCTGGACCGGCGGGCGCCTCACCGCATCGAGTTCGGCGTCGGATTCCACCGCGTTGCCGAACGTCGCTCCCGCGGCCGGTCCCGCCGCGGCGATCGACGCCGACTCGGCGACCAGCTGGGTATCCAATGCGCTGCAGTCGGCGCTCGGGCAGTGGCTGCAGGTCGACTTCGACCATCCGGTCACCAACGCCACGCTCACCATCACACCAAGTGCCACCGCGGTCGGCGCGCAGATCCGCAGGATCCAGATCTCCACCGTCAACGGCACCAGCACGCTGCGGTTCGACCAGGCGGGCAAGCCGCTGACGGTCGCATTGCCCTACGGCGAGGCACCGTGGGTGCGGGTCACGGCCGTGGGCACCGACGACGGCTCCCCCGGTGTGCAGTTCGGCGTCACCGACCTGAACATCACCCAGTACGACGCGTCCGGTTTCGCCCATCCCGTCACGCTGCGCCATACCATCCAGGTTCCCGGGCCGCCGCCGGGTTCGGCTGTGGCGCAGTGGGATCTGGGTACCGAGCTGCTGGGCCGGCCTGGATGCGCTGACGCCCCGGACGGCGTCCGCTGCGCGGCGTCGATGGCGTTGTCACCGGAGGAGCCGGTGAACCTGAGCCGCACCCTGACCGTTCCGCAGGCGGTCGCGGTCACCCCGACGGTGTGGGTGCGTCCTCGCCAGGGGCCCAACCTCGCCGACCTCGTGAACCAACCCGGTACCACCCTGGCCGTCGGTGACGCCGACGTCATCGACGTGCTCGGGTCGGCCTACGCGGCCACCGATGGCGATCCCGGCACGGCTTGGACCGCGCCGCAGAATGTGGTGCAGCAGAAGACGCCGCCCAACCTGACGATCAGGCTGCCGCGGCCGACCGAGGTGTCGGCACTGCGCATCACTCCCAGCGCCTCGACACTGCCCACCCACCCCACGCTGGTCGCGGTCGACCTCGGCGACGGGCCGCAGGTGCGAGCGCTGAAAGCCGACGGTGGCGCGCAGACGGTCGCACTCAAGGCCCGGGTGACCGGTTCCGTCACGCTCAGCATCCTGGACTGGGACGACGTCATCGACCGCACCGCGCTCGGCTTCGACCAGCTCAAACCGCCCGGCATCGCCGAGGTCGTGGCGCTCGGCGCGGACAGACGGCCGATCGCGCCTGCGAACGCCGCCCGCAACCGTCAGCGGATCGTCACGCTGGGCTGCGGGACCGGCCCGGTCATTGCAGTGGCGGGCCGCTTCGTCCAGACCTCGATATCCACCACGGTCGGCGCGCTGCTCGACGGCGGACCCATCCCCGCCACACCGTGCCAGCGGGAGCCCATCGCGCTGCCGGCTGGGCAGCAAGAGCTTTTGGTCAGTCCCGGCGCGGCGTTCGTCGTGGACGGGGTGCAGCTGCGCGGGCCGCTGGCAGGCCAATTGCCGCGGGCCACAACCGTTTCCGTCGACCCCGCCGACTGGGGCCCGGACCGTCGCGAGCTTCAGGTCGACCGGTCGCCGCAATCACGGGTGCTGGTCGTTCCCGAAAGCGTCAGCGCGGGTTGGACGGCACGCACCGCCGACGGAACCCGGCTCACGCCCATCACCGTCAACGGCTGGCAGCAGGGCTGGTTGATTCCGGCCGGGACGGCCGGCACCATCACGATGAGCTTCGGCTCCAACACGCTCTACCGTGCCGGGCTGGCCGGCGGGTTGGCCCTGCTGCCGGTGCTGATGCTGCTCGCGCTGCTCCCGGTCCGGCGGGCCCGCCCGGCGGGTGAACCGGCCCGGCCCTGGAGTCCCGGCCCGGTGGCGGCGGGGGTGGGCGTGCTAGTCGCCGGGGCGGTGATCTCTGGGGCGGCCGGAGTCGTCGTGGTGGCAGCGGCCCTTGGTGTGCGCTACTCCCCCCAGCTACGCAACCGGGAGAGGTTGTCGGAGAAGGTGACCGTCGGCACCGCCGCGGGATCGCTGATCCTGGCCGGCGCGGTGCTGTCGCGGTACCCGTGGCGGTCGGTCGACGGTTACGGCGGGCACTGGTGGGGCGTTCAGTTGCTCGCGCTCATCGCGGTGGCCGCCGTCGCCGCATCGGTCGTCCGGCTGACCGGACGAGTCCGCCACGATTCGACGAATACCGGTAGCGAACAGCCGTAGCATCCCGGATGGTCACCGGCAGACGGGATTCGGACAATGCGATCGCAGGTCAACTCGGTACGAGGCGCGATCGATACGACCGAACTCGGCGTGACGCTCACGCACGAGCACGTCTTCATCCTGACCACCGAGATCATGCACAACTATCCCGAAGGGTGGGGCGACGAGGCGAAGCCAGGACTGACGTTCATCAGTGGCGATCAGTGGCTGACGCGGCCAGGTTCGGTGGGCACCGTGGTCAGCGGTGAGATGAAGGTGCTCGACGACAACGGCGTACGGTGCCCGCCCGGCGCGGATCTCGGCCAGGTGCCGCACGCGATTGTTCAGCCGGCTGACGGTGCCGGCCTCGACGAGGCGGCGGTGACCGAGTTTCTGCGCGAGCGCATCGCGGCGTACAAGGTGCCCGCACGGTGGAATGCACCGATGCGCCGTTGCGTGACGACGCGGGCAGGGCCAGACGCTCGGCCGTGCGCGCCGAGGTCAGCGGACGGATGCGGGAGCCGGTTCCGGAGCATCGGTGACCGAGCTGTCCAGGGGCGGGGCTCCCCGCCTGTGTTGATCCCCCGGTCGCTGCGCTCTACCCCGCAAGCGGGAGGTGCCCCCAGCCCCGGGGTACCGGTATTCCCAGCGCCGCAACCACACCCGGCACGGCGATTCGACCAGCGCGTAGCTCACCGCCGCGAGGGCGAAGCCGAAGATCACCGTCAGCACCAGCACCACCGGCATGTGGCCGTTGAACGGGAACTCACCGATGATCGGAAAGATCATGGCGAGCGCCGCGAGGTGCCAGACGAACATGCCGTAGGACCACCGGCCCAACGTCACCATCCCGGCGTTGCCGAGCAACCGGTGCGGTGTGTCCCGTCGGTCCAGGACCAGCGGCGCGATCAGTGCGCCGGCCACCACCGCCCCCATCGCCGTCTTCAACGCGAACTGGCCGACGGTTCTGGGTACCAACCCCTCGGGACCGACCAGCGGTGACGCCGCCACCGCGAATGCGGCGAGCGCGACGACCGCCATCAGCACCCGGCGCCGGGCCAGCCGGTGCGGCAACCCGACCGGGCTGACCGTCCACTCGGCGAGCAGCATGCCGGCGGCGAACCAGGAGAAGAAGGCCGGCGGCCAGTTCCACGGGTTGGTCCCGTACGGCGCGTCGATCGGGATGAGCGCCCACCCCAAGCTGGCCACCGCGACCACCGCGATGACCGGCACCCGGGCGCTGACGGGCAGCCGGCGGCACAGCAGCGCCAGCAGCGGTAGTGCCAGGTAGAAGGTGACTTCCACCGACAGGCTCCACATCTGGGTCAGGCCGGTAGTGAGCGTCAGTGGGACGTAGATCTGGGTGAGCGACAGGTTGGCCAGCCACACCGTGAAGTCGGCCTGGTCGGCGTCGGGCAGCAGGGTCAGGATCACCACGACCGCCACCAGGTAGCCGGGCATGATGCGCACGATGCGGGACCGCAGGTAGTGCCCGGTCGGCGGCCGGGGCCGCAAACCGCGCGCCGCCGCTGCGTGGCCGCGCCACAACAGGAACCCCGACAGCGCGAAGAAGACCGCCACCGCCAGGTCGAAGCGGCCGAACAGGCGTCCCGCTATCCCACTGGAGTGCCCGGTCTGGAAGGCGGCATGGGTGACCACCACGCCGAGCGCGGCACAGGCCCGCATGCCTTCGACCGCGGGCAGGAAGCTACGCGTTCCGCTCACGTCCTGACGTTGCGATTCGGACACGGCCACGGTGACCAGTGTGCAGGGCCGCCGCGCTCTGGCGAAAAACAGGTAGTCAGGACCCGTGCGAGTCAAGAAATCGGCCCGCCGCCGGAAGTAGCCAGCCGATCCGCCTAGTAAGCATCGACCTTACGTTCTGCTGTTAGGGTCGAACGGGTTTTGCCTCCACTGCTCCCCCAAGCGGGTGGGGCCCCCAGGTCGGAGCACGTGGCGGCTGAGGTTCCGTAGACCGGTACTGGGTTGCCCAAACCGAAGGAGGCACGGTTTGAACCGCGCTGTGGCATTGCGTATTGCGGCGTGCGGGCTGATGGGGCTGGGAGCTGCCCTGCTGATCGCCGCTCTGCTGTTGTCCACCTATACCAAGGGCAAGATCGCCAAGATTCCACTCGACCTGGATACCACGTTGGTCAGCGACGGCACGGGAACGGCGCTGGATCCCGCTTCGCTGTCGGGCGAGCGTTTCATCATCGACAAGAACGTGCCGCTGAACCTGCAGCAACAACTGAGCGTGGAGTCGCCGTCGAACGCCGACGTGGTGACCCTGCAGGTCGGCAGCACCCTGCGCCGCACCGACAAGCAGCAAGACTCCGGGCTGTTGCTGGCCATGGTCGACACCGTGACGCTCGACCGCAAGACCGCCATGGCGGTCTCCAGCGAGAGCAACCCGGGCGGTTCCGTGCAGAAACCGCGGTCTATCGAGGACGACAAGCCGCCCACCAGCATCGCACTGCCACACGAGGGACTGGCATACCGGTTCCCGTACGAGACCCAGAAAAAGACGTACCCGTACTTCGATCCGATCGCGCAGAAGGCCTACGACGCCAACTACGACGGTGAGGAAGACGTCAACGGCCTGACCACCTACCGGTTCACCCAGAACGTGGGCTACGACGCCGACGGCAAGCTGGTGGAACCCGTCAAGTACGCGTCGCTGTACGAAAAGGACGAGGACGGCACCGTCACCGCGCGGGCGTCACTGTGGGGTCTGCCCGGCGACCCGAACGAACCCATCACCATGACGCGCTACTACGCGGCACAGCGCACCTTCTGGGTGGACCCGGTGTCCGGCACCATCGTCAAGGTCAAGGAGCACGCGTACCACTACTACGCCCGCGACGCCCTCAAGCCGGAAGTGACCTTCGTCGACTCGACGGTGACGTACAACGAGCAGACCGTCGAGTCGCAGGTCTCCGCCGCCCGCGACGAACGGGACCGGTTCTCGCTGTGGGGCCGGGTCCTGCCCATCACCTTCACCGCCATCGGTCTGGTGACCCTGATCGGCGGCGCCCTGCTGGGCTCGTTCAGCCTGCGCGCGGAGTCGGCGCTGATCGACCCCGGGCTCGACACCGCCGACCACGGCTTCTTCGGTCCCCGCGGCTCGGCAGGCGAGCGGGTGCCGGGCGCCGAAGCCGAAACGGAGAAGCTGCCCGCGCAGCGCCCGTCCGATCTGCGTCCCGATGACCCGGGGCCGCCCGACAGGTCTTAGCGGAATTGTCATCCAGGGCGGCCCGCCGGGCAGCCCGGCTCGGGGTGCCGGTCTATGCGCTGGTCCTGGCGCTGCTGATCACGGCGCCGGTGCTGGGGCCCGGATACCTGCTGCTGCGCGACGCGGTGTCCA